>JAQCGA010000110.1 GCA_027619145.1 bacterium
GAGGGATTTTAGTTCGGTGCACAACCGCTCCAGGGTCTCCGGCGATACATCTGCGAAGGTGGAGATGCTGGCGCGGTGTAGCACTTCGGCGGAGGAGATCGGGTCCAGACCGGCCACAGCGTGCATGAGTGTGTTGGGAAGGGTATCTGGCTCTTTTTTGAAAAAAGGGAAGAGTTCGCTGGGCGTGGTCTTTTCGGGATGAATCCTCTCCAGTGGCGGGGGGGGCAGGTACGGTTTTCCGGGCAGAATTTGCCGTTCGCGGTTCATGCGTCCGCCCACCTGGCGGAGTGCACCCAGAATGCGGTTTTGTGGTTCGGAGATGAGGATGATGTTGCTGTGTCGTCCCATGACTTCGCAAATCAGGCGGTACCGGATTTGGCCTCCCAGGCGGTCTCGCCGGGTCACCACAAGAGAGAAAATGCGCTCCAGGTCTGCCAGTTCAACCGATTCTACGGTGCTTTTGAGCAGGTTGCGTTCGGCCCAGGCCGGTGGGTCCGAGAGACCTTCGCGGGGGAAATTGCACAGGGCGACTCGGCCGGTTGCCGGAGAGGCAGACAGGAGCAGGCTGGCGCCATCCAGGTCCAGGTAGAGTTCGTGGGGGGGAGCCAGGGCACATCGCTTGATGGGCTTGCCAACCAGGCTATTGCGGAGGTCTTCGACGAGCTTTCGCAGGATAAAATAGCTCAGGTACATGATGTGTGGTGTTCTCCTTTGGGGCAAGTCAATGGGCCAGGTACCGCACGTTTGAACGCAAATCGGCTTGACAAGGTTGCAGTGTCCTGGTATTCTTATTTTGATATCGCGTGAATTAAGGATTTGAGATAAACTACCAACGTGCCGAAAAACTGGAGTCTAAAACCATATGTCCGAAAAGCAACCCGTGAATCCAGCAGAAATACAGAAAGACTTAAAAGATTTTATTGAAAAGAAATACGGCGCTCAGGTCGTGTTTCCGCAGGCCGAAGTGGATGGGATTCAGGAAGGGCCACAGACGGCGGAAGATCCAGATCCGGAAATCGAGTTCGACCTGAAACCCGAGGAACTTGAGGCGTTTCTGGACGAATATGTCATTAAGCAGGTAGAGGCCAAAGAAGTGCTGGCCACGAAGATTTGTACCCACTTTAACCGGATGAAGTTGGATCGAAAAAATCCGGATCAAGCAAAGAAGTTTGTGGGCAATATCAAGAATAATATTTTATTGATTGGGCCAACGGGCGTGGGAAAGACGTATTTGATTAAGCTGATCGCCCAGCGCATTGGGGTTCCGTTTGTGAAAGGGGATGCAACCAAGTTCAGCGAGACCGGGTATGTGGGTGGAGATGTGGAAGATCTGGTTCGCGAGCTTGTGCGCGAAGCCGGAGGCCATATTGAGAAGGCCCAGTACGGAATCATTTATGTGGATGAAATTGACAAGATTGCGTCGTCTTCAAATGTGGCCGGGCCAGATGTTTCGCGGACGGGCGTGCAACGCAATTTGTTGAAGCTGATGGAAGAAACTGAGGTGGATCTGAAGGCGCCGCACGATCTGGCTTCTCAGATGGAGACGATGATGCAGTTTCAGCGCAGTGGGAAAATGGAACATAAAAAAATTAATACGCGCAATATTCTGTTTATTGTAAGTGGGGCATTTGGAGGCTTAGAAGATACCATTCAGCGGCGGCTGAATAAGAAGAGCTTGGGATTTCGGACCGGGGCAGCGCGTGCTCAGGACCGCGAGATTGAACGGACAACGTACCTCAAACAGGTGCGTTCGGAGGATCTGATTGAGTTTGGCTTTGAGTCCGAATTCGTAGGCAGGCTGCCGGTGTTGGCGGTTCTGGAACCTCTTTCAGTGAAAGATCTGTACCAGATTCTGAGTAATCCGAACTGTGCCGTGACACTGGGCAAGAAGCGAGATTTTGAGGCGTATGGGATTGCGTTGTCGTTTGATGACGATGCGTTACACCGGCTGGCCGAGCTAGCGGCTGAGGAGCAGACAGGCGCGCGGGCTCTGGTGAGCGTTTGCGAACGCGCGTTGCTGAAGTTTGAGAAGACGCTGCCTTCGACGGATATTCGAACATTTACGGTGACGGCAGCCGTAGTGGATCATCCAGAAGTAGAATTGGGAAAGTTGTTGGTGCGCCGGGATATTCTTTCGTTTACCGGAGAGTTTGAAAAAACCTATGGGATTCGGCTACAATTTGAAGACGATGCGCTTGCATCCCTGGCCGAAGAGGCGCACCGGCAGGGGGTGAAGGTGGCAACGCTGTGCCGGGATGGCTTTAACGATTATGGCCACGGGCTGAAGCTTTTGGGGAAGACCGAGTTTACCGTTGGTCGGCAAGCTGCTGAACATCCGAAGCAGTTTCTGGACGGGCTGGTGAAGGCATATTATAATCGGGAAAAGTCATAAAAATTTGTTAGTTTGATGCTGGGTCTTCGAGCGCGGCTCGAACCTGACCCTTGTTTTTTTCTAGCAACCGGCGGGCTGTCTCTTTTGAGACGGCCCGTTTTGTCATGACCAATGCGATTTTAAGGTTTCCTCCCGCCTGTTCGAGTGCCTGCTGGCTCTGTGCTTTAGAAAGACCGGCGGCAGCGTACAGAATGCGCTGGGCGCGGTCCTGGAGTTTGGCACAGGAAGGGGTGAGGTCCACCATCAGGTTGCCGAAGACTTTGCCCATTTGGACCATTGCGGCGGTGGTGATCATGTTGAGCACGAGTTTGGTTGCTGTCCCCGCTTTCAGGCGTGTGGAACCGGTGAGCAATTCGGGGCCTACGCGAGGAACGATTTTTACATGGGCCTGCACCCGTTCGGCAGCGGATGGATTACAAGTGAAAAATACGGTGGCGCATCCCGTTCGGTTCGCATAGTCCAGGGCACCCAGCACGTAGGGGGTTACACCACTGGCGGCAATGCCCATGACAACGTCGTTGCTTTGTATCTTTCTGGCCAGGAGTTCGGCAGCACCGTCTTCGGCGCGGTCTTCGGCACCTTCTTGAGATCGGGTGAGTGCGGGGGGTCCACCGGCGATGAGGCCCTGAACCATCTCGGGTTCTACGCCGAAGGTAGGGGGACATTCGGAAGCATCCAAAACGCCCAGACGTCCACTGGTACCGGCACCTATATAAAAGAGGCGACCGTTGTTTCTGAAGGCGGTTACAACGAGTTCTACCGCTTGGGTGATGTCTGCCAGGACTTCACCTACGGCTTCAGGCACGCGGCGGTCTTCGTTGTTCATCAAGGTCAACATGTTCGGCAGTGCAAGTGCGTCCAGGTTGGCGCTGTTCGGGTTCTGTTGTTCGGTGATGAGGTTTGCCCACCGGGAAGGCTGGGCTCCTGTCTCCGGCCTATTTTTCATTGTCGCCCACTCCCTGATCCATACGAAGGAGGGCCTGTTTGAGTTTCTGAATGGTTGCACCATATTCGGCGAAGTCGCCTTTGCGCAGGTTTTCCTGGCTGGTGTCAAAGTATTGGAGGGCACTGCGGATGAGCTGGTGGAGGCTCTCTGGTCCTGTTTCTGCCGCACGCGATATGTTTTCGGACAGCCCGACGAGGGTGCGCTCGTTTGCAAAGAGTTTGAGCAGGGCCTGGTCCAGATTTTCTGCCATGACCAATTTTTCGCCGTGGAGCGCAAGTACCCGCTTGAGTTCGGGCATGCCGCTTTGTGTTGCGCGAAGATAGAGCGGTTCTATGTAGATGAACGAGTTTTCGATGGGGATGACCAGCAGGTTCCCTCGAATTACGTCCGAGCCGCGTTGGCTCCAGAGGGTGATTTCACGGGATACGTCCGTGTCCTGGTCAATGCGGCGTTCGACGAGCATGGGGCCGTAGATGAGTTTTTCTTTTGGCAATTTGTAGACCACGAGACGCCCGTAGTTGGGTTCGTCACAGTGGGCAAACATCCAGGCGATCATGTTGGCCTTTCCGGCCGGGGTGGAGGGCAACATGAGGACATATTCTTCGCGGGTTGCACCCGGTGGGCGAACCACGACATAATAGGGGTTCATGACCTGGGGCCGTTCGGAAACACCGTAGATTTCTACGGCGGGTTCCCATACATCTTCTCGGTTGTAGAAGACCTGAGGCGAGGTCATGTGGTAGGTGTTGTACAGGGAAGACTGGATCTGAAAGAGGTCTGAGGGATAGCGCACATGTGCCCGTAATTCATCGGGCATCTCCGATCCGGGTCGAAAGAGGTCGGGGAAAATTTTCATGTAGGTTTGGAGAATCGGATCTTCGGTGTCCCACACATAAAATGTAACGGTTCCGTCGTAGGCATCGAGGGTGGCTTTGACTGAGTTTCGAATGTAGTTGGCTTCGCGGACGTAGGGTCTGCCGTAGGGTTGGGAATAGGGGTACATATTGGTGACGGTGAAAGCATCCTGGATCCAGACCAGTCGGCCACCGGCCACTACGAGGTAGGGATCTTGATCGAAGCGCAGAAAGGGGGCAATTTTTTCAAAGCGTTTTGGCCCATCTTCGCGAAAGCGCCGACCGAGGTGGCGGTCAAAGATGATGCGGCTTTGGGGGGTGAGGTTGTCCGTAAAAAAGAGGAGCGGATCGGCAAAACGCAGGGCAAAGAGGATGCGGCGCCAGAGGGTGTTGATGGGCACGCCGCCTTTTCCCTGGTAGGTAGTATAAACGTTTTCGTCGCCTCGCGGGTAATCGAATTCCTGGGTTTTCGTGTTGATGACTACGTAGTCCCGCATGTTTTCGCCAAAATAAATTTCAGGGCGGTCAATGCGTATGCCTACGGGTGAAACGGGGGGAATATCTTTTACATAGAAGGTGGGCAACCCTTCTCCGCCAACTTCGTTTGACGGGCTCATGCAAATGCCATAGCCGTGGGTGAATACGAGGTGGCGGTTTACCCAGGTGTCGCCCTGGATTGAGAGTGGATTTCGAGAAAACTCTCGGCCCGCCAGCATGACTTGCCGGTACTCGTTGCCTATGGTATAACGGTCCACGTCCACGCTTTGAAAGCGGTAGTAGGACCGAATTTCCTGGAGCTGACTATAGGTGGCCATCAGCGGGCGCTGGTCCCACAGCGGGATACTCCGTACTGTGGGGAGGTTGTTCTGGATGTCTTGAAGGGTGAGGTTGGTTTCGGCAGGAAAGGGAACTTCTTTGATGAGGTTCAGCCCATAGGCCCGGCGGGGAAATTCAATGTTTTTCTGGATGTAAGGGGATTCGAGGCTCAGTTCATTGGGTTTTACTGCGAATTGCTCGAAGAGGATAGGTGCCAACCAACTGAGGAGGAGTACCGCGATTCCGTATGCGGCGCTGCCGTATCCGGGTAGACGCCAGCCTTTGAAGTGCAGGTTGTATAGCAGCAAGATTGCGAGGCCAATGGCAAGCAGCAGCATGACCCGGTAGGCCAATAGCTGTACGTTGGTGTCCGTATATCCGGGGCCAAAGAAGGCGGCTTTCCGGAAGGAGAAGAGGAGGTCGTATTCTTTGAGATAGTACCCCCAGGCCAGAAGTGCAGCGAACCCGGCACCCATGGCGGAGAAATGTGCCCGCACATAAGGGGTGGAGAACCAGCCTTCTTCTTCTTTGCGTAAAGAGTGGTCCTGGTGATACGAAATTGCGACGAGTAAGGCAGTAATACCCACGGCGAAGAGGAGCCATGTCTGGACGAAATTGTACATCGGGAGAGAGAAGGCGTAAAATCCCACGTCTTTGCCAAAAAGTGGGTCGGCAACGCCGAAGTCTGTGGGGTGGAGATACCGCAGCACGGCCGTCCATGAAGATGCCCCAATCAGACCGAATACGATTGCGGTGCCTAAGGTGACGGCAACCCAGAGCAGGCGTTGGCGCTGGTAGCGGACCGGTAGAACGGGAATACTGTCTCCAACGATCACCTCGAGGGGCAATTCTCGGGTGTGCCGGCCAAAGATGCGGGCAACCCAGAGGTTGCCTCCGGCCAGAAGGAGAAAGGTGCTCCCAAAGACGAGGAAGGTGAGCGAGCGGGTGAAGGCGGTGGTGATGAGAACAGAGCCGAACCCCAATTGTTGGAACCAGAGCCAATCTGTATATACGAAGGTAGATAATCTGAGGAATACGTATCCAAGCACCAGGCTAAGCAGTAGCCCGGTGCCCCATATTGCGCGCTTTGTCATGCTGCCTCTCTTGCGGTGGATTCGGTGGAAGGATATTGCGTAAGCCAGTGGAATATAAACAGGATAAGCAATGCGAACAAGGAGATTCTGGAGTTTGTTTTTTTGCTTGAAATTTCAGCAACACCCTTGACAATATGGCTGAATTCGTTATCATGACTGAGAGCTTATAAAGATATTTAAATATGTCAATACACTTCCCAGGCGGGTGGGTGGGTTGATGTTGACAGAAGGGGTAGATATGAATCACGATGAAGAACTGGCAGGTGTGTTCCAGGCGCTGGCCGATCCGCTGCGGTTGCGTTTTCTGGAAATGCTACCCAGGGCAGAAACACCAGAGCCGATCAGCGTATGTGATCTGGCAAAGCGGCTGGGTATTTCTCAGCCGAATGCTTCTCACCATCTTAAAATCCTACGCTCGGCCGGTTTGATCCGATGCCATCGGTGCGGTGGATGTTCCTATTACAGGGTGGACCCGGAACGGGTTAAGCAGATTTTGGAACTGATGGAGGCGCGGCTTGTGCCGGACGGAGCAGGCGCGGCGGCGTGAAGTGAATGTAAATTCGCCGAAACCAGGAACCTCAATTATAGATAGGTACGGTATGGAACTCGCAGAATCGGAAGTGCTTGAAGACTGTAGATCGTTTGAGAAACCCCCTGTTGCGCCTTCGGCGCTAGAACACCGAACTCTGCGCCAGGATGCGTTCTGGACGTCGATTCCGGTGTATAAGAATTTGGATGCGGAAACGTTTCATTCGCATCAGTTCCAGACGCGCAATTCAATTACGAGCTTGAAAAAACTTCAAGATGCGCTGGGAGATCTGGTACCTGCTTCGTTTTATGAGGATGTGCGGGACGGTCTTCGCCGTGCACCTATGAGTATTCGTATTTCTCCGTATATTCTGAGTCTGGTAGACTGGAGCGATCCGTATCATGATCCTCTGCGGGCTCAGTTTTTGCCCGTGGGGTCGCATCACTTGCCCGACCACCCGGAACTGCACCTGGATTCTTTGAATGAGCAGGGCGATTCACCCGTGCCAGGGTTGACACACCGCTACCCGGATCGGGCGTTGTTTCTCACGCTGGATACCTGCCCGGTGTACTGTCGATTCTGTACACGTAGTTATGCCGTGGGTCAAGATACGGAAGATGTGGAGAAGTTACACGTAACCGCCAATCGAGGTCGCTGGGAACAGGCGTTCGAGTACATCCGGTCTCGGCCTGAGCTGGAAGATATTGTGGTGAGTGGTGGAGATGTGTACAATTTGAAAGCGGATCAGCTTCGGTACATAGGAGAGACATTGCTGGAGATTGATCATATCCGCCGATTTCGTTTTGCCACAAAAGGGCCTGCGGTTATGCCGCAGAAGCTGTTGACGGATCCGGCCTGGGTAGATGCGTTGACCGGTGTGGTCGAAAAGGGCCGCAAGATGCACAAAGAGGTGGCTGTACATACCCATTTTAACCATCCGAACGAGATTACCGGGATTACGCAGGAGGCCCTGAACGGGCTGATGGAACGCGGAATCACGGTGCGCAACCAGGCGGTGTTGCAGCGGGGTGTGAATGACGATTCGGAGACGATGAAGCTGCTGGTGAAACGGTTGAGTTATGTGAATGTACAGCCGTATTACGTTTTCTTTCACGATCTGGTACAGGGCGTGGAAGATTTGCGGACGACGCTGCATGCAGGATTAAAAATTGAGAAGGAACTGCGTGGGGTTACGGCAGGTTTTAATACGCCTACCTTTATTGTAGATACGCTCGGCGGTGGCGGGAAGCGCGATGCCCATTCTTTTGAAGTGTATAACCGGGAAACGGGCATTGCTGTATTTACCAGTCCGACGGTTCGGCCGGGGTTGTATTATTTTTATTTTGATCCAATTGATTGCTTGGATCCAGATACACAAGCCAGGTGGCAGGAGCCAGAACAGCGCCGAGAAATGATGGATGACGCTCTCTTGATGGCACGCCAGCAGGCCGATTGAAGTTGTTTGAAAAATAAAAAAGGTGTTCCCTATTGGGGAACACCTTTTTTATTTTTCAGGGGACTCGTCGCTCAACCAGCGGGCCAGGGCTTTGTTCGGGTTGGAGATTTCATGGAGGGACGTGTAGTAATGATCTTCCCACCCGGTTTCTGGCAATCCGGTGAAGAGCATCAAGTTCAGGGGATAGTCTTCTGAGTCTGTGCAACGCCGGAAGTCGTCACGGAAGAGAAAGGTTTTTTTGCCCAGGGCAATGGCCGCGCCCAGTTCGACCATGACGCCTTCGTCGGGAGGGGTTCCGTTGACTATGGCGAAGATGGCGTCGGATTCCACAACGTCTTTCAGATCCGCCTGTCCTACGCGGTAGGCCCAGCCTTTTTGTGAGAAGTCAATCTGGTTGTTCCTCGCAAAAGGTTCCCATACTTCAGCGCCGAGCAATTCCAGGAGGCGAACAAATTCTGGTAGCAAACGCTCTTTCTGCTGCTCAGAGAATCCATATGGGCTGGCAAGATAAATTGTTTTTTTCATATGAGGATATCCAGTAGCCGTTTGGGGAAATTGGTATAGATAGCGTTTACACCCAAGTCGATCATCTGGCGCATGGTTTCCGGATCGTCTACCGTCCAGGCCCAGACCGAGAGGGCTTTGAGGCGGGCAAGGTGAAGCAACTCCGGGGTAATGTGCCGGTAGTTCATGTTGAGCGGGGTGAGGCCGTTCTGTACGGCCTGACGAATATAGGCGTGGTAAAATGGGAGGGGATCAGGTTGTTTTGCAAGGGTTTCCATTTCTGCGTCCATGTTGAGGCCCACAGCCAGGTTGGGGTCGTAGGCATGAACCTGTGAGGCGTTGCACCCGCAGATGAGGTCCTGTTCGTCCATGCCGGCCGTTTGGATGCAGGAGACAATGTCTGGAATGATGTCGAAGGTCTTCAGGTCTATGGCAAGGTTCACACGATCTCTGGCGAGGGTGAGTACTTCGGGCAGGCTGAGCATGTGTTGGCCCGTAAATTTTTCATCTTTCCACGCACCAATGTCAAGCTGCTGGGCTTCTTCCCAGGTCACGTCGTGGATTGAGGTCTGAAGGCCGGTGTATTTCTCCAGGCTCGGGCCGTGGAAGATGACAGGGATTCCATCTCGGGTACGGTTGACGTCCAGTTCAACGAGGTCTACGCCCAGTTCAATTGCCAGCTCAAAAGCGATTTGGGTGTTTTCTGGGGCGTTCGCAACGTCTCCTCGGTGTGCAATGACAAGTGGTTTCACGGGGGCCTTCCTGCGATACAGGGTGTAAGAACACAGGGATTGGATCTGTAGCGTACTATTTTTTTATGGAGAAAATCCATTTTTTCTTTCAGGCCCACACGTGCCTGGTGGCTTGAATTGGGCTTTGCCAAACTTTCGTTCTGCATTATCATGTGATATCTCAGCCGGCGAGGGCCGGGTGTATTCCATTTCTTGATTTTCATGAGGTTCACGCATGTTGTTACGAATCAAAGTACGGATGTG
>JAQCGA010000111.1 GCA_027619145.1 bacterium
CCTCTTTTGGACAGGCGACTGCGGGCCACCCTGGACCGCAGTCGCCTGTTATATGTATTTCGACAGAGAAAACGCAAAAGATGTTTCGCACTAAAAGAGACAGAAGAAAAAATGGCTGTGGGATGGCCACAGGATCTGAGCCTGCCGGTCCGGGCGCGGTTGCATTAAGAATGCAGGAGATCCGTGCCTTTGAGGTGCTCTTCCATTTGCTGGCGGGCGCGGTATAGCCAGCTTTTGACCGTGCCGATTGGAACCTGGAGTGCCCGGGTAATTTCAAGATAAGAACGGTCTTCCAGATAACGCAAGACCATAACTTCCCGGTACGGAGAAGGCAGGCGCTGGATGCACTGTACCAGATGGTCCCGGGATTCTTTGCGAGACAGCGCTTCTTCAGGGTTTTCGATGCGCGCCGGTTCCCAGGTGTCTCGCAGGCCGAAACCGGGGTTGGAAACGGTATCCAGACGGGCGGACAGGGCTTTTTGGGATCGGTGGTGCGAGGTGCACAGGTTCATGGCGATTTGGGTGAGCCAGGTGGAAAATGCGGCGTCACCCCGAAAGCCAGATAACCCGAGGAAGGCTCGAATGAAGGTGACCTGCACCAGGTCTTCCACGTCTTCCAGGTCTGGTGTGCGGCCGCGGACGGTTGCGTAGATTCTGGAACGATGGGTTCTGTACAGGTTTCCGAAAGCGTCCGGGTCTCCATCCAGCGTTCGGCGCACCAGTTCTTTTTCTTCTGTGCGCAGCATTGTGTAACCCTTTCGAGAAAGTGAGGCTTGAGACTGGAGATCCGGGGTTGGAGAGTGGACCTCAACGCGGTCCGTTTACCCCGGACTCCAGTCTGATTGGTGCGTTACTTGATTTCGGCCAGAAAAGCAGAGACGTTCGGTTCCGGAGACATTTTTCGGGCAACCGACGGTCTGTTTTCGACCATGTGCTTGATGCTGACCATGGTAAATGTGCCGAATACGAGTAAGAGGACTATCAGCACGCAGAACCCGACACTGTTCAGGTTCTGGCGCTCCTCTTTTTTACGGAGAACCTCTCGAAGTGTCTGCATAGACCTCTCCATAGGATTTGGGTGAATTGTACGTGTGCGTTGATATGAATGGAACGCACCGTGTTTACCTGCCGGGGTGATTCGGGGCCCTCGCATTGTCCCGCCAAAGACTCGTGAGAGGGCCGCTGTTATGCTGCCTGCTGCAAGAGAAACAGCAGGTGGGTGCAGATCGAAGGCTGTTTTCCCATTGGACCTCCTTTCCGTATGACTATGTTTTGGATGCAGAAAAAGCCACGGTAGTTTGCTCGTGCCGTGGCTTTTCGGAGAAAAAGAAAAAAGCCATCCGGGAGGATGGCCGCATCGTTCGATAGGAACGTTTGCCAGTATCTCACCCAGACACGAGAGAACCATCGGTTTGATGGTTCAATGGTCCTGGAGAGGTTTCTGGCAAATAAGTCGATTAAAATGAATCGATTATTTTAAAATCTTTCTGTCCAGGACCTGCTATTCCGCTATACCTGCGGAATGAATTTGATGTACGTAGATACGCATGCCCAACATTTCTGACTCTTTCCGTATTGGGTTAACGGGTTGACTGTAAGCGATGTGAACAGAGTCGCCATCGAAGATTTTTCCGGATTTGAGTATTGAATTCCAGCAAAGAACGCCGGTTTATCCCTCAGATTAAATAGTTTAAAGATTGTCAAGGGAGAAGTCAAGAAAAAGTTTAGAAAATTTATTTTTTGGTTCTCACACGGCCAGATGCCTGGACTATTCCAGCATCCGTTCATCTGAGGTGTCTGTGCGACTGAGATTCCTGCGGATGAGGCGGCGGGCGCGGTAGGTTTTGGCGTAGCGCAGCCAGCTGCGTTTGGGTTGCTGTGTGGGGGAGGTTTTCACTTCCACGGTATCTCCCCATTTGAGGACGGTAAACCGGGAAGCGGGTTTTCCGTTGACGCGGCCGCCGGTGCAATGAAGGCCCAGGTCTGTGTGAACGGCAAACGCGAAGTCTGCCAGGGTCGCGCCTTCGGGCAAGACAATGGGATCATCTTTGGGCGTAAAGACGGCCATTTCCTGGACAAAGAGGATGCGTTTGACCTCGTCCAGGAAGCGATCCGATGGTCCGGCGTGTTCGTGCCATTCTGAGAGTTCCTGGAGCCAGCGGCCACGGCGTTCTTCCTGCAGCCTGTCGCCGCGCAGGGTGGCCACGCCCAGTTCGCCCATTCGGTACATGGACGGGGTTTGGATATGGATTTCAAAGCGCATCCCCGCGTCGATGACGATGGTGTGCAGGGCCTGGTATCCGTTGCGTTTGGGGAGCGCAATAAAATCTTTCAGGCCTTCCATCAGGGGTGCAAACTGGCTGTGAATGACGCCCAGAGTGCGGTAACAGGCATCGCGGTTGGAAACGATGACTTTGACGGAGTACCGATCATAAATATTTTTGATGGAGTCCGGTACTTTCCGCACATATCCTGTTTTTCGATAAATGCTACGCAGGCTCTTGGTGTGGAGTCGGAGACGGGCGCGGATGCCGCATTCTACCATGGCGGATTTGATGTACTCCTGGGATGCCAGGAAGGCTTTGGGTGGCCCTTTGTCCAGCAGATGAATGAGCTGGTTGTAGATTTTGGGTTCCAGGCAGCCAAAACTGCGGTCTTCCAGCTCTCGTCGGATGCGGTCCATTCCCAAGAGGTGGGAAAGCGGTGCGTACACGTCCAGGGTTTCCTGGGCAATGCGTCTGCGCCGTTTTTCGTCTCGGATGCCGGCGATGCTGCGCATGTTGTGAATCCGGTCGGCCAGTTTGAGAATGAGTACGCGGGGATCTTCCTGGGCGGCGGCGAAAAGGCGCTGCAAGGTGGCGGTGCGGCGAGCAGACCGACTGCGGGTGTGGGAGCCTTCTACTTTGGTAACGCCACGGATGAGGTCCGCTACTTTTGTGCCGAAGGTGGGCAGGATGTCTTCCTGAGAAAGTGCGGAGTCTTCAACGGCGTCGTGAAGCAGGGCGGCGGTGATCATGTCCACGTCTTGAGCGAAACCAAATTCGGAGGCGAGGATGAGGGCTACGGCAATAGGATGGGTAATATAGGGCTGGCCTGCATCTCGATTTTGCCCTTCGTGGCTGGCATTTGCAAGGAGATAGGCCTGGCCTATCATGGGGTGGTAGGCATGCGGCACATGGGCGAGCAGTTTGTAAAGCGGCTCCCGGATGGACGTGGTACCGTCTGGACTCAAAGCGTTATTCTCCAGAGACACAAAATGTTTGTTTTTACGAATTTTTGGACCGACCCTTTTTGCCATTGGTACTGCTGGTTTGCTCGAACCAGGTCTGGATGGCGCCGATCAGTTCCTGGGAAGATTGAAACGTTTGATGGGCCACGGGCAGCGCTTCTAGAAAAGCCTGGCCGTAGCGCGTGCTGAGGACCCGGCTGTCCATGACAATGACGGCGCCCCGGTCTGTTTTTTTGCGGATCAGCCTTCCAAACCCTTGCCGGAATTTCAGAATGGCCTCGGGTACCGAGTAATGCAAGAAGGGATCTTTGCCCTGCTTTTCCAGTTCTTCCATATGTGCGGCTACGATGGGTTCGGACGGAACGGCAAAAGGCAGGCGGACAATGCCCAGGATCTGGAGCGCCTCTCCGGGTACGTCGATGCCTTCCCAGAAGCTGTCTGTGCCCAAGAGCACGGCGCGTTCTTCCAGTTTAAATCGGTCTGTGATGCTGGTGCGCGATCCGTCTATGCCCTGGCCCAATAAGAGGATACCGCTGGATTTTAGCTCGGTTTTGATCGCATTGTAGGTGCGATTGAGCATGCTGTAGGATGTAAATAAGGCCAATGTGCCGCGCCGGGCATTTATGGCCAGGTCCGAGAGGAGGCTGTCTACGGCTCCCTGGAATTCTGGTGATTTGGGCGAAGGCATAAAGCCAGGGGCACAGACCAGGGCCTGGTTTTCATAGTCGAAGGGAGAACCGAGGCAGAGGGTTTGTACGCGGCCTTCCGGAAGAGATTCCAGGCCCATCCGGCGTAGGAAATAGGTGAGTTTTCCGCGAATGCCCAGGGAGGCAGAGGTAAAGGTAATGGTTTCCATTTTGTCGTAGAGTGCGTCGTGGAGGACGTCTGCAACGCTTAACGGGACGGCGAAAAGACGGGTATCCGCACTGCCATCTCGGCCGGGCAGTTCCATCCAGTACACGGCACCTTCGTCTTCGGCAGATGTGAGGTAGTCCAGGTCGTCCAGGAGACCCTGGCAGTCTTCGATGCGCCCGTCGAGTTCGTTGCGGAGTTCGTCCTGGTTTGGAAAGGCGTTTTCGGGGATGTCCCGGAGCCAGTCGGCCAGGTTTTTGAGGCGGCTGCCCAGGCTTGCGATGGCCTCGGCGAAGGAACCCAGGCTTTCTGCGAGGCCATCGAAGGTGGGTTCTTTGGGCCTGTACCGAATTTTTTCGGTATAGGCTTTGCGGGAAGAACCCGTTTGCTGCATTTGTTCTGTGAGGTCCTGGAAAAAGATCTGGGCAGAAAGCCAGAGTTTTTCGGCGGCGTCCATGGCAATTTTGATGCCGGTGTCGAAGGCTTTGAGCGTGTCGTTTTCCAGGTTGGCCACAGACATCCAGTGTTGCATGGCCGGCAGGGTTCCGGTACCGGAAAACCCGGGACTGCGAAGGTGTTCGGACAAGTTTTTGACGCGCCAGATGTTGAGTTCGCGGCCCAGGTAATGGGCGGCAATTTTTTCGACGTTGTGGGCTTCGTCTAAAACCAGATGGGTGTATTCGCCCAGGATGGCGTTTTCTGAGGCGATGTCCGAGAAGAGCAGGGAGTGGTTCACCACTACAACGTGCGCTTTCTGGGCAGATCGGCGGATATTGTTGGCGTGGCAGCGGCCATTGTTGCGGCAGCGCTGGCTTCTACAAAAGCCGGAATCCGAACAGACTTTGGCCCAGAGCCCGGCATTTCGGGACATATCGAAGCCCGTATTCTCGTTGATATCTCCGGTTTCGGTTTGTTCTGCCCACAGAACCAGTGGAAGTGCGCCGATGCGTTCGTCTTCGGTGAAGACGGCTTCCAGGTTGGTCAGGGCCGCCCCCCAGCGATTCAGGCAGATATAGTTGCTGCGGCCTTTGAGCAGCGCATAACGGAAGGGCATGTCCAGGATGATTTCGAGTGCGGGCAGGTCTTTGAAAAAGAGCTGTTCCTGGAGATTTTTGGTATTGGTAGAAACGACTACGCGGGCCTGGTTTTGCACGGCGTACAGGATGGAGGGGAGCAAGTAAGCGATGGATTTTCCCACGCCTGTACCGGCTTCTACGACAAGGAGGCGACCGTGGTTTGCGGCTTCGCCCACCGCGCGGGCCATGGCTACTTGTTCTTGCCGAAATTCGTACCCATCAATTTTCTTTTCGAACAGTCCACCGGGTTCGAGCATGGCCTGGATTGTGTCCAGATCCAGGGGGGTGTGTACACCCCCTTCGAGCGCATGGACTTCCTCTCCGCCCACATTGAAGAACGCCTGGAGTATATCTGCACCGCCGCCTGGTTTGCGGTTGAGAAATTCTTTGCGAACGCTTTCGTTTCCCAGTTCTACCAGGATGGGGAGCAGGCCGGAGCGGGTACCCTGGAGGAGCTGAAGCATTTGTTGCTTGAGCCGCAGGGGTGCTTCCCGCAACACGTTCAGAACACCCAGGAAAGTACCCGCCAGTTCTTCGGCATCTTTGAGGGCTTTGTGTGGGGTTTCGGAGGTGGTACCGAAGTGGGCGGCAAGTGTTTCTGCGCGATGGTCTATAAAGGTGGGGAGCGCAGCTCGGGCGAGGTCGCGCAGGCTGTGCAAGTTGCTGGTAAATGGCGCGGAGGAAGTTGCAGAAAGGAAGCGTTCTTCGAAGCGGCCGTGGTAGGCAACCAGCGGCAGGTCTGTTATGAAGCTCCGGAAGTTTTGCAGGGCGGTCTCGATGCGGGGTGCTTTTTGGACTGCCATTTCTGTGATGCCTGTGAGACGCACAATTTCTTCCGGGATGCCGCGTTCTGGTTTTACGTAGGTCTGAAACCGATCTGTGATCTTCCCGGATTCGACCTTAACAGCGCCCATTTCGAGGATTTCTGCCTCTGCGGGGTCCAGCCCCGTGGTTTCCAGGTCCAGGGCGACAAATGTGTGGAGAATGGACATATGGAGTCCTGGGTACCGTAATGAGATGTAAGAGAAAAGCAAAAGCCTGCCAGAAGAGGGTTTTCGGCAGGAAACAGGGATTGACAACCTCTGCTGGATATCATATCATATCCTTGCGATATCGAGCGGTTTTTAATCCGTGTATCCGGAGGGTTTGCCGGATTTTAGAAGCCGACCCGTGCCCGCGCACCGGTCGGCTATGTATTTCATGGAGTATACACCATCCTACCCTGAATTTCAAGGGTAAAAGTAGTCTCAGGCGCAAGGATGCGGCTGAATAGGGGAACGTGGCGGAACACTCCGCAGGTTTTCGGCACGACGGCATAGAGGTCGGGAAATGATTCACCGGGTACGATATATTTGTGCATGGGTAGTGGGGATGCTCTGCGTCTGGCTGGGGCCGATTGCGGACAGTTGGAGTGCGCAGCCGTATTCGCCTGTGGAAGAAGCACCAGAAGAGGCCCTGTGGCGCTGGCAGCGGTTTCCGGAATTGGGCGGACTGGGGCTGCGCTGCATGGCCGAAGGGATGGATGGTGCGATGTGGTTTGGCACGGACAGGGGTGTTGTGAGGTATGACGGAACCCGGTGGGTGTCTTATACTACCCGAGACGGCCTGCCCAATGCTCCTGTAAATGCGCTGTGTGCAACAGGTGACAGCAGTATATATGCAGGGACCGACCTGGGCATTGCGCGTTTCAAGAGCGAGAAATGGGAGCGGGTCTTTCCGACAATGGAGGGAATGCCGTGGCCGGTGGACGGTCTGTCGGAGGCTTCGGACGGGAGTCTTTGGGCGGCTACGGCCTGGGGTGCGCTGCACGTTACACAAGATCGGATTGTGCTGTATACCGCACGGACAATGGCTGAGGTGCTGGGTAAAATTGCGCCGGAAGTTGCGGTAGAAGTTGTACCCGATGAGGTGGTTGACGACCACCCCTGGTCTGCTTCTTTAACGGTTCCGGATGACGCTCCAGCCGATGTTGGCATTGGTGTGTTGCTGGCAGAGGGGGGCTGGCTGGGGATTCCCAGGGGAAAGACCCTCGTAATGGTTCGAACTGTGGCCGAAGGCGGGCCGGCAGAAGCCGCTGGGTTGAAGGTAGGAGACCGTGTTGTTTCCATTCGGGGGTATACTTCAGTTACCCAGGAGCGTTTGAACGGTCTGGAGGGGACTCCGGTCGTTCTGGAGATGGAACGGGATGGTAGGCGGTTTGAGGTTTCGGTGGACCGGAGCCGTACGGAAGGAAGTGTGCAAAACTTTTCCATGTACGATGTGTTTGAAGACAGGGAAGGGCGGGTGTGGATGGGGCTGTGGGACGGTCGTATGGTTTGTCTGGATGGGAGAACATGGAAGCGCTATACCGAAGCGGACGGCATGGACCCGGGGTACGGTCCCCGGATCATGCAGGCGAAGGATGGAACGCTCTGGGTGGTTTCAAACGGCCCTGGCGGGGTGAACCAATTTGATGGAAAGACCTGGAATCATTTTCGGCTAACGGATGTGGGTGGAAGCAATGCAAACACCTCGGTTCTCCAGACGAGAGACGGGAGCATATGGGTGGGTGGATTCGCCCTCCATGTGTACCGTGAAGGCCAGTGGAAGGTTCATTTTTCCAACAATTTGCCGATGCCTTCCCATCGCATGAGGCTTCTGGAAGCTCGGGATGGCGCACTGTGGGTTGCCGGTTTGGGCCAGAGTGTGGCCCGGCTGGAGAGCGGCGTATCTCGGTGGTTAATTTATAAGGGGCTTCATTTTCAGTGTGAGGCTTCTCAGGGGGTACTCTGGTTTCTGGCATCTGGGAACAGGGTTGTGCGCTTTGAAAATGGGCGCTGGACGCAATTCGATATGCAGGATGGATTGATGGATCGCCCGGAGATGGCACTGGTTTCTGCGAAAGGTGAAGTATGGGTTGCCGGAAGCCATCAGGGTATCGCAGCCACGGCCCGGTTCCAAGGAAATCGGTGGGTCCTGGATACGCATCTCGAAGTGACCCGGAGCCTCAATCGGGCATATGCGGCCTCGGATGGCAGTCTCTGGTTTGGAGGGGGCGGTAGTCCCGATTTCTCTCGGGGGCAACGCGGCGGTTTGTTGCACATTGCTGAAAACCAGCGGACACATTACACGCCTGCGGATGGCGCCCCGGTTGCCCCTTATGCAATTGGGGAGGGGAAAGATGGCAGGATTTGGAGCGGACAGGATGGTTTGCAGTGGTTTGATGGGGAAACCTGGCAACGCATCCTGGATCCAGAGGGATTGACATCCTGGGTTCATGCAATTTACGGGGAAGAATCGGGCGATTTGTGGGTGGGGACCCGGATGTATGGGATTTTCCGGTACGACGGTGAGATCTGGATACAATACGATGTGAAAAATGGCCTGGCCGATAACTTTGTTCAGAGTATCAGCGAGGGGAAGGACGGCAGTATCTGGGTTTCCACGAACCGGGGTGTGAGTCGGTTCGACGGGCAATCCTGGACGACCCAGGCCATGCCACCGAGCCTGTTGGGGCGGTTGAACACCGCGTCAGATGGTGACCTCTGGATTAACCTTCCTGGCGTCAGGGCGCTTCGGTACAAACCGGAGTCTGCACCGCCGGAAACCCGAATTACGGTGCAACTGGATGAGGTTTCCCAGCCGGGAAATACGGCAATTTCCTGGGTGGGTGTGGACCCCTGGCGGGCTACGTCGGACGACGAACTACAGTATTCCTATCGGCTGGATGAAGAGGACTGGTCTCCTTTTTTTTATCATCGGAACCATATTTTTCTGGCATTGAGTAGCGGGTCTCACCGCTTTGAAGTTCGGGCGAGGGACCGTGATTTTAATGTGGATCCCACGCCGGCAGCCATCTTCTTCAAAGTGCTTCCGCCGTTTTGGAAAACACCCTGGTTCATTGTCCTTAACGTGATTTTCACCGGAATTGTGGTGACGCAGACGGTAAAGATCATAACGGCCAATGTTCGTTTGAAAGAGGCCAATTCTCATTTGTCTGCACAGGCCGAAGACCTGGAACAGGAGGTGGAAGAACGCCAGCGAACAGGGGAAGCATTGCGCCATCATCAGCTTGAACTCGCAGGGCTGGTTATGCAACAGTCCGTGGCCCTTCAAATTGGTCAAGCGGTTCAGGACATGCGGCGTCCGAACGATTTGGAGAAGGTTGTTAGAGTGTGTTTTGACCAGTTGAAAGGCCTGGGGTTGAATTTTGAATCGCTGATGATCCACAGGCTGGTGGACGAAGGGTCTGTGACATTTGAGACGTACGAGGTGCAGCCTTCGGGTGCAATCAGCAGGATTCTGAAAGTTCGCTTGAATGTGTACCGCATGTGGATGTCCGGGAAAACAGTGTACCGTAAAAACCTGGATGAAGACATGGGCGGGCTGACAATTGATGGGTTGGAGCAGGTGCGCGCACGTCTGGGGGT
>JAQCGA010000112.1 GCA_027619145.1 bacterium
CTTCAAATCTTCTTTTTTTTCTATTCGAGACACTGCTGTCCCACCTGATTGGCGGCCTGTGACACGGTAGCCTCGGCACAAAAAAACCGCCCGAAAACCAGCTCTCGGACGGTTTAACTATTTGATTGTATGATAGAGACCTAAAAATGATCCATTTTACGCAAGAGAACCTGTTTCATACGCGCCCCAAACGGCCAACTCCTCTACCATCGCTCGCACATTTCCAGGCTTACAATAGGATGCCAGGCTATTTCCGCTACTGAGCATGTAGCCCCCCCCGGGCGCTACTTCGCGCACCAACCGGCGCACTTCTTCGCGCACCTGCTCAGGTTCGCCAGCCGCCAGCAAATCCACACTTACATTTCCAATCAAACAGACGCGGTGACCCCACCGGCGTTTCACTTCAACAATATCCATGGCTTCCGGCTCAATTGGGTTCAGTGCAGAAATACCCAGGTCCAACAAATCCGGAATCAGCTCTCCGAGATCTCCATCGCTGTGAAATACCCACGGGATTGAAACTGCATCGGCCACTTTTCGCAGGTGCGGCAAAAAAATTTCTCGGAACATGTCGGGCGAAAACAGGCTCCCCGTCTTAAACGCCAGGTCATCGGATGTCCAGAGAAAGTCAAACCCCAGTTCAGCCGCTTTTTTTACTACACCCACAGCCCAATTTGTGTATCGATCCAGCAGCGCTTCGACCAGGTCGCGGTCTTCGTACAGGGCAACGGCGAACGACTCCATGCCCATCGCCAGGTACACAGGGGAAATCCCCGCTCGTGTAGCCAGACAGGTTGCGAAATCTTCAGATCCTTCCAAAAAACAACGGGCCGGTTCCCACAATGCCGGATCGTCAGGATCGGGTAGGTCTACAAGATCCAGGTCTTGTTGCGTTCGCACCTGGCCTTCCCCATAAAAATCGATCCCATCCGCCCCGGTATGCCTCTCCACAGGAATGGTCGGCTGCATTCGATAACAAATATTGTCCCTCCGCAGCAACTGGGACACGCGGATTTCCAAAGCAGGATCCCGCGTATCCATTTCATCTATTCCACCTGCACCTGTTGTAGGTCCTCCCCCAAGAGCTTCGAGCAACTTCCCGCTAACGCCCACCTCGCAATAAGGTACGCGGTCTGGTTGGCCCCGGTCCAGAGCACACAGGATTCTTTCGCGCGAAGTCACTCAGTACCTCTCCCCAGTCATCCGGCAGGCGTCAACAGGATCGACTCCACTGCCTGAATCACACCCCTTAACGCATCCAGCGGCGTACCACTGGTATCCACGAAATGAATCATCTCGCTGGGATAATATTCCAGCACCGGCTTGGTCTCTGCCTCATAGGCTTCAAAACGTTGCCGAATGATATCTTCATTGGCATCATCCAGCCGGTTTTCGTGCAACGCCCGGCGCCGCATGCGTTCTACCAGCACCTCATTGCTCGACGCGCCAAGACAGATCAGCAGATTCACATCAATATACTCTTCCATCATCTCCGCCTGATGACGGTTGCGAGGAATCCCGTCCAGCACCAGGATCTCTTCGCCTGGATGGAAGCTTCCTGTCTGAACCAGCCGATGGATGTGTTCCAGCCAGAGTTGAACTGTGAAATTGTCAGGCACCAGCTTACCCTGGCTCGAAAACGCCAGAAACGTCTTGCCCAGCTCACTGCGATGGTTCAAACCCCGGAACACATCTCCGCAAGACAGATGGAAAAAGCCCGGCAGGTCACCCAGCACCCGCCCCTGAGTACCTTTCCCCGAGCCAGGAGCACCAAACATCAAAATAGTTCGATACTGTTCTTTTTTTGTTGCCATTGCACACCCCTCCTAAAGATCATCACCTGTAACACCAGCCCAGTGCAATTTCATGCGAATTTTTCACATCAACCCACCGCGATCGGAGTCACACCTGCTGCTCCACGGAACTGCTTCAGGAATTCAGCCGATGTCATTTTCCCCGCTTGTGCCATCTTTTCTACCAGCTCCGGGTTCTTCAGGTCTTCCTCGTAGACCCGGATCATGTACTCCCTGGCCACCTGGTACGTTTCTGTGTGAACATCCACCAGGCGCACCTGAGTACGCCCCGTTTCTGCATCCATTACATCTTTAAACATCAGCGGGCGCACACGGCCTCCGTCCAAACACACAATAGCCCCGCCGCTGTATTCTTCGCTCAGCAAGTATTTAACCGCACCCCATCCCAGATCCCGTACGTATTCACAATCGAATGGAATTGGCGGTGCACAGCGGAGTTCATACCCCATCGTAATATTCACAGTGGTAATCTTATCACCCCGCTTTTCAAAACGCTCTTCGATCTTCCTTTTCAGGATCGTGGCCAGAGGGATCTCGCGGAGTTCAATATGTCCGTGCGGATCGTACTCTACCTCTACACCAGGGATATTCTTCAGCTCCTCCGGGTCTAACCGTTCACCAATGCCCTCGGCAATGAGGGCAACCCCATCGTGGCGCCCCATAGACCGTCGTTTGAGGATCGCGCCTTCCAGCACAGTACACACGTCGTCCAGAGAAACAGGACCATCCGGGAACTCCTCGGCGATAATGGACAATGTAGCCCCTGAAGCCTTGCCGATCCCCAGCGTTAGATGACCTGCTTTGCGCCCCATAGCAACCACAAAATACCACCGGCCTGTCGTGCGTGCATCTTCCATTAAATTGTGTACCAATTGCACACCCACATGCCGGGCCGTCTGGAACCCAAATGTGGGCATATTTCCTGGCAAGGGAATATCGTTGTCAATGGTCTTCGGCACATGAGCCACACGAATGTCGCCGCCGGTATGCTTGAATACCTGGCTTGCCGAAAACGCCGTATCGTCTCCACCAATGGTCAACAAGCAGTCTAACCCCAGTGTCTTCAGCGCCTGCACCACATTTGCCATTGTCTCTTTGTTCTTGGTCGGGTTATCCCTCGCGGTACGTAGAACCGAGCCCCCTTCAAAGTGGATGCGCGTTACATCCCCAATACTCAGCGGCCGCACGTGATCCAGATCTCCCTGGCACAACCATTTGAACCCATCGTAAATCCCCACAACTTCCATCCCGCTATTAATCGCCTCGATGGTTGCTGCACTGATCACCCCATTAATCCCCGGCGCAGGTCCGCCTCCTACCAGAATACCCATTTTTCTTTTCCGCTCAGCCATAAACCGGTCCTCTTCTCCTTGTTGGTAACTCCATTAATCATGCCGGATTTTCTCTATCACAGCGGATTGGGGCGAACAATCACCTGCAACAGGTTATTTTCCGGGTCCCGTAAAAAACCTACTTTTACACCCCCACTGGCCTCCCGCACGTTTTCTAGCACAACGCCTTTGCCACCTAGATCTTTTTCCACCGCATCAAAATCCTGAACGGAAATGGCAAAATGACTCAACCCAGGATCGGCATTCTCCCGGTTTACTGGGTTCGTATCGCTTGCCGGAATCAATTCCAGCAAGCCCGTTCCCAATTTCACAAAATACGTGGGTGGATCTTTCTGATTTTTATATACGACCTCAAAGCCAAATACCTTGCAATACCACGTGGCCAACGCAACTGTGTCTTGCGCTGCAATCGCGGTATGCTCAATCCCTTGATACATAGCGACCTCCTCACGACCAACCGGTTGTTCCCAGGTTAAATTCAGAGAATTTCAACAGCCAATATCCCCTGAGAAAAACGTGTTTTCTCTGTAGAGGAAAATACTACATTTCGCTTAAAAAACAACTTCATTATTCAGTTCTGCCAGTAGCGCTTTCAACTTCTGTCTGGCATCTGTCATCCCACGGCGCACAGGTTCACTCAGCCCGCGGCCGTGCCCAAAATCCAGCCCGGCCACCGTCAGCACCCAGGCTGGAGGAGGATCAGCTGAAAATAGACCCACGCAAGCCATCAACGCTGCCGGGCTCATAAAATGCCCGCCCGCAAAAACCGCCTCCCCATTCACCTGGCGTAAAAACACCGTTCCCGGAGGTTCTTCACCCACCGAGGCATCCAAAAAAATTACTGCACGCGCCTGTCCAATCTCCACAGCCAGTTCAGGAGTCAACTGTTGTACGCACATCCAGCGCACCGCACTTGTTTGTAAAGTACGCTGCGCCTCCGCAGCCAGCTCCGGCCCTGCGCCGTCATCCCTCCGAAGCTGATTTCCATAAGCAATTACCAGCACCACGGCCGTCCTCCCACTTCAACCTGCATCCCCACAGAAACGGAGCCGATGGAGAAACGTCCACCCGTCGTTCCCAGTCCGCGCTACGAACTACTCTCGCACCATCTCGTCCACCACGTCCCCGTTCGGCCGAACCAGCTGCACATGCAGTGGCATCTGCCCCATCGCGTGGGTAGAACAGCTCAAGCACGGATCATATGCCCGGATGCCTGCTTCCACGCGGTTCAGCATTCCTTCGGTCAACGTTTCACCTCGAACAAACCTGCGCGCAATCTGCTTTACCGTTTCATTCATAGCCATATTATTCTGCCCGGTGGCAATCACCATATTTACCTTCTGCAAGATCCCCTGCTCATCCACATGATATTCGTGGAACAATGTACCGCGTGGCGCTTCGCTCACACCAATTCCAACAAACTGGTTCACACCTGCCTGGCTACGAATGTGGCGGCCCGTAATTTCAGGATCTTCCAGTGTTTCTTCAATCTTCTCCAGCGCGAAAAGAATCTCGATTAATCGCGCATAGTGGTAATGAAAACTACCACTCACTGGCTTTCCGTAGGGTGCCAACTGGCGAAATTGTCGCAGTTCCTGGTCTGCACGAGGAGTTCCTGCATGCTTGCACACATTCAACCGGGCCAGTGGACCCACCCTGTACATTCCCGAATATCGGTCTGAACTGTAGGGCTTGTAATAGGGAAACTTGAGATAGGTCCAGGGTTCAACCGCCTCGGCCAAGATCTCGCGGTATCGCACAGGGTCAATCCCTTCATGCTGCCCCGAAGATTGACGGGCCCGATTTGTAGATGCGCCTTCCAGCACCTCGCCGTTCGCATCAATCATACGCAACAAACCGTCGTAATGCTCCAACCCTCCATCCGGCGTAACCAGACCCATATATAGGCTTGGAAAGTTGCCGAATGTATCGGCCTCCACCCTGTATTTTTCTACGATATCCTTCACCATTTTCACCGCCACATCTGCAATCCTGAACGCGTCCGGCAGCCGCTCCAAAATCTCCTCTCGCTTCTCTACGCTCAAAGGTTCCCGCACTCCTCCTGGCACAGTCCAGGCCGGATGCACGCTACTCCCGCCTAAAATTCGGATCACATCTTGCCCAAACTTCCGCAGCAAAATCCCATCTCTGGCCACGTTGGGGTGTGTTTCCACCAGACCCATCAAATTGCGTTTCTCTGGCGCACTATCCAACCCGAGCAGAAAGTCTGGCGCACTCAGGTGAAAAAAACTCAACGCGTGGCTCTGAACAATCTGAGCCCAGTTCATCAGACGGCGGAGCTTCTCGGCCGTAGGTGGGATCCGCACCCCCAGGATGGCATCTCCAGCCTTCGCAGACGCCATGAGATGGCTAACCGGACAAATACCGCAGATCCGAGCCGTAATCCCCGGCATTTCCCAGAAACTACGTCCCTCACAGAATTTCTCAAATCCACGGAACTCGGTTACGTGAAATCTTGCGTCCGAAACCTCACCGGCATCATTGAGCTGAATTGTGATTTTTGCGTGCCCTTCAATCCGTGTGACCGGATCGATCGTGATAGTACGTGACATGGAACGCTCCTCGCCCTTTACCCTATCCAAACCGCAGCATCGCCTCTTCCAGTTTCACTTCCCGGCCGTTCAACAGCGCTTCCATAGCTGCCCAGATCCGGTCCGGGTCAGGCGGACAACCCGGAATAAACCCATCGACCCGGATCACATGGTGCAAGGGGACCACACGAGGTAACAGTTCCGGCATTATCTCGTCAGCTTCTCCCCCGGAAGGTGCCCGTCCCGGCTGTTCCCGGTACACGGCAGTGAGCAAATCATCTACCCCAAGTCGGTTCCGCAGACTGGGTACATTCCCGGTTACCGCACAATCCCCAAAACTGATCACCACCCGGCTATTCCGGCGGATCTGACGGGCCAGTTCCAGGTTATCCCGGTTCACAACAGCCCCTTCCACCAGCGTTACGTCCACGCCGGCGGGGAACACCTTCACATCTGCAATGGGGCTATATACGAGGTCGGCCGCAGCCGCCAGATCCAGCAACCGTTCATCCAGGTCTAAAAAGCTCATGTGGCAGCCCGAACACCCCCCCAACCACGCCGTGGCCAGCTTAATCTTTCCATTGCTCAACGAGCCCATATCGCCATCCCTTCCAGGATTCTCCGGACCTCAACGCACATTCCCATTTTTCTCTCTACGCCCCAGAATCCAGGGCAAAAAATCATGCTCTTTTTCCATTTCTGAAACGGTGCTCCCTTTTTCAAATAGCGCTCCCGTGGGACAAACCTGAACACATTTCCCACAGGAAGTACAGCTTTCACTTGTGCCCCAGGGCTGATTCATATCTGAAATTACCTGGCTGTTCACCCCCCGGCCCATTACATCCCACGTATGCGCCCCTTCTACCTCGTCGCATACCCGGACACAGCGCGTACACAGGATGCAACGGTTGTGATCCATTACAAACCGGCGATGACTGGCATCCATCGGAAGATCTGGTACAAGATAATCGTACCGAACATGGTCCATTCCAGCAGAGGCCGCAGTATCCTGGAGTTCGCAGTGCCCATTCACCACACACACTGCACAGATGTGGTTGCGCTCGGAAAAAAGCAGTTCCAGGATCATTTTCCGGTGCTCCAGAAGACGCGGCGTATGCGTTTGAACGATCATGCCTTCTTGCACGGTTGTCACGCAGGCAGGCAACAGCTTTGGCACACCAACGACTTCCACCAGGCACAACCGGCATCCCCCGCGCTCGCTCAACCCATCCAGATGACACAACGTGGGAATCTGGATCCCCCGTTCACGGATCACCTCCAACAGCAGTTGCCCTTCCCGCGCACTCACCATCTCATCATTCACCGTCAGCGTAACAACTGCCATCCCAGCACCTCCATTCAGGTTGTCGCAACCGGCGCAGGTTCCGCCAGGCTTAACAACGGAGATTCGTCCATTGTACACACACCAGCCGGGCAGGTACGCCCGTGGACGTGCGCTTCGTATTCGTCCCTGAAATAGCGCAATGTACTTAACACAGGGTTGGGCGCAGTTTGTCCTAATCCGCACAGACTGGTCTCTCCCACCATCCGACAAAGATCCTCCAGGTGTTTCATGTCCAGTTCCGTAGCGCTACCTTTTGTAATCTTGTCCAGAATACGGTGCATCTGAACCGTTCCTACCCTGCAAGGCACGCACTTCCCACAACTTTCGTCCATGCAGAATTCCATGAAAAACCTGGCCACATCCGGCATACAACTCTGCTCGTCCATCACAACAAGCCCTCCGGATCCCATAATAGACCCCAGAGCTTTCAAGCTCTCATAATCCATTGGCGTGTCCAGGTGCTCCGCTGGAATACAGCCACCGCTTGGACCGCCGGTTTGCGCCGCCTTAAACGCCAGACCGTCCGGAATTCCGCCCCCCACATCAAAGACCACCTCGCGCAACGTTGTCCCCATAGGCACTTCAATCAATCCCGTATTCTCCACCTTGCCAGCTAGTGCGAACACCTTGGTACCTTTGCTCTTCTCTGTTCCAATGCCCGCATACCACTCTGCTCCATTCTGGATAATCGGTGCAATATTCCCCAGTGTCTCCACATTATTAATCAGCGTAGGATACCCCCACAACCCCTTCTGAGCAGGGTAGGGTGGCCTGGGAACCGGCTGGCCGCGCTTGCCCATAATCGAAGCCATCAGCGCTGTTTCTTCCCCACATACAAATGCCCCCGCCCCAATCCGGATGTCAATACGAAAACTGAATCCGCTATCCAGTACACGGGTCCCCAGCAACCCCCTGCGCTCTGCCCGCCGAATGGCCCGCTCCAGCCGTCGCGCAGCCACCGGATATTCCCCACGCACATAGATATACCCCTGGTCTGCTCCTACTGCGTACCCGGCAATTGCCATCCCTTCCAGTACCCGGTGCGGATCGGACTCCATCAGCGTTCGGTCCATATACGCTCCCGGATCTCCTTCGTCTCCGTTTGCTACAACATATTTTCGCTCCCCTGGCGCTTTGCGCACCAGGTCCCACTTCAGACCCGAAGGATCCCCCGCTCCACCGCGCCCCCGCAACCCACTCGCGATAATTTCCTGGCAAACCTCTTCAGGTGTCATCTCGGCCAGCACGTGCGCAAGAGCCGCATACCCTTCGTGTGCCACATAGTCTTCCAGGCTCTCCGGATCAATCGTCCCGCTATTGGAAAGCACCACCTTCATCTGCTTGACAAAAAAAGGAAGATCGGAAGGCAACACGTGCTCGGCCACCGGGTGGTTTCCCATTGCGTGCCGCGTTACAATTTCCCGCGCCACCTCCGGTGTCACCTTCTCGTACACAACCTCAGCCTCGCCCTTCACCTGAACCTTCACAACCGGCCCTCGGCTACAAGGCCCCATACATCCGGTAGACACCACCTGCACCTCAGCATCCACCCCTTTCTCACCCACAGACTCTTTCAAGGCATCTGCCACGGCTGTGGCCCCAGACGACAGGCACGGCGTACTTGCGCAACAAAACAGCCGACAACGCGCCGCATTCCGTTTTTCCGCTTCTCTGACGCCCAGATCGTGCAGATCATTCATATTCATTGGGTATCTGCCTCCTGCAGTTCAGCCTCCACAGCAACTCGTTCCTTGCCTGGCAAACCCACAATAAGTCCTTTCAGACGCTCCACCGTTGATTCTGGAGTCTCCCGCCCCAGCACCTCACCATCTACTACCAGAACAGGTGCCAACCCGCAACTTCCCAGGCACCGAGCCGTACTCACGCTCAGTTTGTCGTCCGGCGTGGTCTGCCCGGGTTCTATACCAAATTCCCGCTGGAGCAAAGTCACAATCTCCGCAGCTCGCTTCACATAACAAGCCGTACCCATGCACACAATGCACGAATGTTCTCCCTGCGGCTTCAGTGAAAAAAAATGGTAAAACGTAGCAACCCCGTACACCCAGCTCAACGGCAAACTCAACTGCCGGGCCACATACACCAGCAAGGCTTCATCCAGAAATCCAAACGCTTCCTGCGCGGTGTGTAGCACCTCAATCAACGCATCCTGCTGGTACTGAAACCGCTTCAGTGTTCGGTCCACCATTTTAAACCGGGCGTCTCCACTCGGATGCTCGGCTTCGTCTTTCATCTCTTGCCGTTTTCTAACAGCCATCGTTCGTCTCCTGGGAGAAATGTGACGCACACGATGCAACCGAACTCCACGACCATTCATTAAGTAGATATATTGATTTTAAAACTGCTTTACAATTAGATACTTTTATTATTTAATTCTACAATTTAGCAACGACTGTGCCACGCAAAAACTCATTC
>JAQCGA010000113.1 GCA_027619145.1 bacterium
TGTGGCGTATTATCGGCGGGCGTTGCCGCGTTTTTTGAAGGTGCGAGAATTGTTGAAGGATGGGGCGATTGGGATGCCGACTTCGGTGCATATTGTGCAGTATGGTCGGCTGGATACGGGGGAGAAGGTGAAGGGATGGCGGTACGATCCGACAGTTTCTGGGGGTGGGCTGTTGTTGGACTTGGGTTCTCATGGGCTGGATCTGCTGGATTTTTTGATGGGGCCTATTCAGGATGTGGGTGGGTTTTCCGCAAATACAGGGGGGACGTACGGTGCGGAGGATGTGACGGCGGCGGGATTTATTTTTCCGTCTGGCGCAGTGGGTACGGGAGTGTGGAATTTTCATGCGGATCATTCGGAGGACCGGATTACGTTTACGGGGTCGGAGGGGGAGCTCCAATGTCCGGTGTTTGGAGATACGGATGTTTTCTTGAAGCGAAATGGGAAGGAAGAGGTGTTTGAGTTTCGGAATCCGAAGCACGTGCACCAGCCGTTGATTCAGACGGCGGTAGATCATATTCTGGGCCGAGGAGCATGTGAATCTACAGGCGAGAGTGGGGCGCGTACGGGGTGGGTACTGGACCAGTGTTTGAAGGGATATTACGGGCGGAAGTAAGAGGCGTAGATACTGCAATCTGTTGATAGGGAGGTTGAGGATGAAACAGGCACGGCTGCTGAGTGTGGCGTTCCCCAAAGGTGGATACGGGTGCGTGGAGAAGAACCGTGATCAGATGGTGGCGCACCTGGAACGGGCCGGGGCGTACCGGCCGGATTTTGTGTGTTTCACCGAAGTGGCCCGAGAGCTGGGTGAACCGAAGGACGGAGAGGCGTGGCGAGGGGAGCCGATTCCGGGGCCTACGACGGAGGCGGTGGGTGCAGCGGCCCGGAAGATTGGGGCGCATGTGATTGTGGGGATGCAGGAGCGGATTGACGAGCGGACGTTTAATGCGGCGGTGCTGATTGGGCGAGACGGACAGGTGATTGGGCGATATCATAAGATTCAGCCAACGGTAACAGAGATGCAGAATGGAACATTGCCGGGTACGGAGACGCCGGTGTGGCAGACGGATTGTGGACCTGTGGGTGCGTGTATTTGTTTCGATTTGAAGTTTCCAGAGGTGGCCATGGGACTGGCACGTGCGGGTGCGCGAGTCGTGTTTTTTCCAAGTATGTTCAACGGGGGAATGCGTCACGGCGCGTGGGCGCGAGACTACGGGGTGTTCCTGGTAGTGAGTCAGGCGGATGAAAGTTCTATTGTGGATATGTGCGGTCGGCGGCTGGCCTGGCAGGGCTACCGCGAACCCCTGGTGAGTAACGGGAAGCTGGCACCGTTTGCATTTGCGGATGTGAATATGGATACCAAATCCTATCATCTGGATTTCAATCAGGCAAAGCTGGGCGATATTGAGGCGAAGTACGGGGCTGGGGTCCGATTTTCGATTTTGCGACCGGAGGCAACGTTTGTGATGGAATCTTTGATGGAGGATGTGTCTGTAGAAGAGATTGAGCGGGAATTTGAATTGGAGGATTTGTGGACGTATTATGACCGGTCCAGGGGGATGCGGGAAGAATGTTTGCAGGGGAAGAGGTAAAGGCGGGCCACGCAAAGGCGCAAAGACGCCAAGGGGAACCGGAGGCAGGGTTGAGGTTTTTCGCAGGGGCGGCCCCCTGTGGCCGCCCGGCCTTTGCGGTTGATTTTAAAGGAGGTGGTGATGGAGCCTGTTCGGTTGGGTGTGATTGGGTGTGGCGTGATTGGGAGCAAACATATAGAAGCGGCTGTGGGCGCGTCGGAGATTGACCTGGTTGCGATTGCTGATTTGCGCGAGGAGGTAGTGCGGGCGACGGCTGAAACGCATGGGGTTGGGACGGTTTATACGGATGGGGATGATTTGCTGGCAGACGAGCGGATTGAGGCGGTGGTGCTGGCCATGCCGGCGCACGTGCGTACCGGGATGGGGTTAAAGGCGTTTGCGCGAGGGAAACATGTGTTGACGGAGAAGCCTGTGGCGATGAATGCAGGCGAGGTGCGGCAATTGATGGAGGCGCGTGGAAACCGGGTGGCGGGTTGCTGTTCATCCCGGTTTCGGTTTTTGCCTTCGGCGGATGTGGTGACGGAGTTTATTGCAACAGGTGCGCTGGGTGCGTTGCGCGTGGTGCATTGCCGGGCGATTGTACCGGGAAGTGGGCCACCCAAAAATCCGCCGCCGGCCTGGCGGTTGAGCAGGGCGTTGAACGGGGGCGGAATTCTGATGAACTGGGGGTGTTACGACCTGGATTATTTGCTGGGGATTACCGGGTGGACGTTGCGGCCTCGCGTGGTATTGGCCGGAACCTGGACGGTGCCACCCAAGTTTCAGGCGCTGGCTGCGCCGGGGTCGGATGCGGAGACACATCTGGCGGCTACGGTGTTGTGTGAGGATGGGATTGTGATTCAGTACGAGCGTGGAGAGATGGTGGCGGCGCGGGAGGAGACGGCCTGGAAGATTGTGGGTACAGAGGGGTCGCTGGAGTTGCAGTTGACGGCGAGCAAAGGCAAGCGAATTGTGCACAACCGGGCGTCATCGGAAGAAGGGGTTGTTTCTCGAACGCTCTGGGAAGGGGATGAGGAATGGGGGATGATTCACCCGGGACCGGCGGTGGATTTTGCGCGGGCTATTCGGGAAGGGAGACAGCCTAAGACCGGGTTGGAACAGGCGCTGGTGATGCAGCAAATTACGGATGCGATTTACCGGTCTGGGGAGAGAGGGGATGCGGTTCGGGTGGAGTGAGGTGTAGAAAGGCTGGATCACGAAGGGGCCACGAAGATAACACGAAGGGCCACGAAACCCGGCCCCATTGCCGCCACTGCGGAGGATGGGAGTGGTTTCGTGGCCCTTCGTGATTATGTTTAGCGGGTGGATTCGAGGGCGTCACCGATGCACCAGAGGCAGACGATGAGGTAGACGTCCTGGATGTCTGTGGATTTTCCGGGTTCTAATTTTTCGAGGAAGGTGCGTACGGCCAGTACGGTGGCGCCGATGCGGGAGGCCACTTCTACGCCGAGGACGTTTACGGTGTCTGCACCAATGTTGTCCTGGAGAAATTCTACGAGGTGCAAAACGTTTTGGGCGAGGAGGTCGGTTTCGCCGGCGTCAAAGGCTTTTCGGATGTCTTCCTGGGCTTCTATGATTTTTTTTCGGGTGTCGCTTTTTAAGATGCGTGCTCGGCGGAAGGCGCGCTGGGTTTTGCCCAGTAGTTCTTCCATATTTTCGGCGCGGGTGAGTGGATCTTGTGAGACGAGCTGGTAAAACTGACGCTGGGCACCCAGGGTGCGGCAAATGCTGTTGAGGAGTTGGAGGCGGATGGCCGGGGAGCGGAAGTTGTCCAGCCTGTCCAGGGTGGGTCGGACCATGCGCAGGTCGTGTTTGCGTCCCAGGACATCGGCGAGTGTGGGGAAGGTGGCCCGGTTGAACTGGTCCGCAAATTTCCAGAAGAGGAGTTCACCGGCTTCGTCGCCGCCAATTTCGGAGAGAGCCTGGATGGCACTGATTTGCACGCGGGTGTCCGGGTCGTCCAGGGCATTGAGCAGGGGGTCTATGACCTGTGGGTCTCCGATTTTTCCCAGGGCTTCGGCGGCTTCGCTGCGGATGTCTGATTCTTCATCGGCCAGTTCTTCAACCAGGTGGACAATGGCTTCCTGGGCGCGGGTTTCACCCAGGCCCTGGGCGGCTTGTCGGCGGACTTCTGGGCTGGCATCTTCGAGGGCCTGGATGAGTTGTTCGAGTGCCATAGGACTTTTGGAGCGGCCCAGGTGCCGGGCGGCGCGGGCGCGCGATTGTTCGTTTCCGGTGCGGCCGTATAGCAGGGTGCCGTAGAGATACCCCAGCAGGTTGCCCTGGCCCACGTAGGCCAGAAGCTGGCGGGCTGTGGTTTGTTTGAGATCCTGGACGGGCCGGAGAAACAGGGTGGGAAGCAGAAGCAGACCGGCGCTTACCAGGAAAATGAGTTGCATGTTGCCCACAGGGAATCCCAGGAGTTCGAACTGGATGGAAGAGAAAATTTTAGCCAGGGCACCGCCCAGCAGGGGGGCGCCGGCCAGGGCAACCTGGAAGGTGCAGGACCAGGTGGCAAAGTACGTGGCTCTTGCGCGGCCTTCTGGCAGCAGGCTGTACAGCAGTGGGTTCACGGAAACAAGAATACCGGCGTATAACAAGCCGTTGAGCGCCAGCGCAACGGGTGCCAGGATGTAGTTGTCCGGGCTGTTAAACACCCAGAGCACAGGTACCAGGGCGGTGGGTGGGACCATCAGTTGGAGTACGGCTTTGCTTCCGTACCGGTCCACCAGGTTGCCCCAGATTCTGTAGCCAACGACCATAGAGGCCATGAGCAGGCTGTTGAGAAGGGCGACGTTGGCATAGCTGATGTGTAGCGTTTTGAGCATGAAAACGGTGTAAAACGGGCCGGCAATTCCGCTGGCGAAGTGCCAGGAAATAAAAAAGGTCAGCAGAGTTCGGAAGTTGCGGTCTTTGAATGGGGCGAGCAAGTTGCCTGTGTGCGCGTTGGGTTCGATGGCGGGTGGACGGATGGGCGCACGCACGAAACTGATGTAGCCCCCAATACCCAGAAGGACGGCAACAGCAAAGACGGTAACAAATCCTGTGTATTGCTGGTCTGCTGGAAACAGATCCAGGTAGAGACCTACCAGGTACCCGGCCAGGATGCCTGTAAGGAGGTTGGCAATGGTTTGGCGTCCTGTAAAGCGCCCGCGCATTTCCTGGGGGACCGTGTTGGAGAGCCACTCGTTGTAGACAGGAGAGTTGATCTGGCCGCAGGCCAGACCGAGGGCCAGGAGGATGCCCATGGCGAGAATGCGCCCGGAGGCATCCAGGAATAGCGGGATGAGTACAATAGAGGAACGGCACAACATTTCGAAACAGCCTAGGCAGAAAATGAGAACTTTTTTGCGCTGGAACCGGGACATCAGCGCCGGGGAGATGATCTGGGCCAGGCTGGTGAGAAAGGAGACGGAGACGAGAGAAGCGATTTCGGTTTCGGAGGCGCCCATCCAGAGGGCAAAGCCGGTAAAGGCCGCGGTTCCCACACCTACCATTTGGCCCCAGGCACCCCACATTCCGCTGGAGTAAATGAAGGCGCGTAGAGCGCGGGCAGTGGCGCTGTGCGAGAGGGGTCGGGGTTGTTGCGGTGTATTTGCCATCAGGGTTTACCAGAAGCGTTCAGGGTGTCTGAGAGGCACCAGAGGATTACAATAAGAAATACATCAGCGGGATCTTCGTTGTGATTCTGATCAAAATGATCCAGGTAGGTTTGGATGCTCAGTACAATGGCGCCAATTTGAGACGCGGTCTCTTCGCCCAGGATTTGAACTGCCTCTGTACCAATGCCGGTTTCCAGGTTTTCCACCAGTTGTCGCGTAGCCAGAGCCAGGTGGGTCGTATTGCCAGCGTCCAGGGCTTTCCGAACCTCGTCCAGACGGGCTATGGCCTGGTGCCGGACCTCTCGTTTGATTGCCCGGGTGCGCTGCAGGGTTCGGCGGACCTGTTTGAGCATGTCTTCCAGTTGTTGTACGCGGGAGAGATTGTCCTGCGAAATCAACCTGTAGAATCGGCCGTGCGCACCCAGGGCGCGGCAGATGCTGTTGAGCAACTGGAGGCGGATGGCCGGAGACTGGAAGTTGGCCAGCCGTTCCAGGGTGGGCCGGACCATGCGCAGGTCTCGTCTGTGGCTCAGCACATCGGCCAGGGTGGGAAAGGTGGTTCGGTCGAATTGATCTGCAAATTTCCAGAAGAGCAATTCGCTGGCTTCTTCGCCGCTCATTTCTGAAAGGGCGCGTACTGCACTGATCTGCACGCGGGTATCGGGGTCGTCCAGTGCGTCAATGAGCGGGTCAATTACGCGGGGATCGCCAATGTTCCCCAGGGCTTCTATGGATTCGCTGCGGATATCGGATTCCTGGTTGTTCAACTGGCCAAGCAGGGCGTTTACGGCTTCGGGTGAGCGGGCCTCCCCCAGGCCCCGGGCGGCCTGTCGGCGGACTTCCGGGCTGGCGTCTTCGAGGGCTTTGATGAGTTGTTCGAGCGCCATTGGGCTTTTGGAACGGCCCATGCGCCGGGCGGCCCGGGCGCGCATTTGTTCGCTGTGTGCCCAATCGTATACCAGAGAGTTGAAGATGTATCCTACCAGGTTGCCGCGTCCTACCTGACCGATGAGTTCGGACGGAGAGGTGGGTTTGAGGTCCACGACGCGTCGAAGTAACAGGTTGGGCACAATCATGACTGCGGCGCTTACCAGGAAAACGAGTTGCAGGTTACCCACTGGATAGTTGAGTAGAATGAATTGAATGGGTTCAAAGGCTTCTACCATTGTGCTACTGACCAGCGGGCCAATGGCGAATGCCAGGAATGTTGTGCAGGACCAGCTTGCAAAATAAGTGGTTCTGCTTTGTCCTTCGGGTACCAGGCCAAAAAGTAGCGCATTGACGGATACGAGGCTACCTGAAAAAATAAAGCCGTTGATAAACATGGCAAATGGGATCAGGATGTAATTGTCCGGCCGGTTGAATACCCAGAGAAACGGGGTGAAGATGGCTGGAAGGAGTAACAACTGGAGCACGGCTTTGCTGCCGTATCGGTCTGTGAGGCCGCCTGCAATTTTGGAGCCTGCAACCATGCCCACCAGGTTGAGGCTGGTGAGCACCGCAACTGTGGTATAGTTGATGCCCAATGTTTTGAGCATAAAAACGTTGTAAAACGGGTTGGCCAGCACCCAGCTAAAATTCCAGGACGCGAAGAAGAGTACGAGTTTTCGGAAGCGGTGATCTCGAAAGGGCGTGAACAGACTGCCGCCGGTTTTATCGCCTTCTGTTTGAATGAATGGTACGCGCGCCATATTCAGAAAAGCGTACACGCCCAGCAGAGAAGCACCCGCGAAGATGGTGAGAAAGCCTGTGTATTTATCTGTATCCTGAAACAGGTCCAGGTACCAGCCCGAAAAATAGCTGGCAGCGATGCCGGTGAGCAGGCTGGAAATACTCTGGCGGCCCAGGAAGCGGGCCCGGATGTCTTCGGGGATGAGCTGGGCCTGCCAGTTGACATACACCGGTGCACCGAAGTGCCAGCAGACCAGACCCGCGCCGACGAGTAAACCAATGAGGGGTACGTGCAGGGTTGAGAAGGAGAGGAGTGGGATTAGAACGATGAGAAACCGAACCAGGGAGAACAGAATTCCCATCAGGATGACAAAGGTTTTTTTGTGCCGGATTCGGGAGATGATGAGGGAGGAAGAGATGAGCTGCGCCAGGCTGGCAAAAGAAGCGATGGATACGAAGTGCGCAATGTTCGATTCGGTTGCGCCCACCCACAGCGCAAAGCCCGTGAACACCGCCATTTGGAGGCCCACCATTTGTGAGAACGCGCCCAGTGCGCCGCTGGAGTAGAGGAGTGCGCGCAGGGCATGGGCGGTTTCGCTGTGGGAAAGCGTCCGTGTGGGGTCGGTTTGGGGATGGTTTGCCGGCGCAGGAGGCGCGGGCATAGTTTTTTGGTTCACTTCTGCGCCACTTTTCCACTTTGCAAGAATGCGCTCAGTTGCGCCTGGTCCATTCCCGCGATTCCCAGTTCTTCCACCCCTCGGCCTTCGGTCCAGCCGTTGAAGCCCATCACGACGGACCCAATGTCTACCAGCGCCCGCATGGCCGGTGTTTCTACGCCGTATTGTTGTCCCACCGAGCTCCAGGCGGCCAGGCCATAGGGAACATCTTCAGTGAGCCACCGGCTTTCCAGAGATCCGGGCGCTTTGAGCCGGGTGAGCATATAACTTCCATTGATGGTTGCCCACAGGTCCCCTTTGGGACCAAAACCAGCGGCGTGAAAGGCTTCGTTGGCGGGTTTGAGGTCGTAGCCCAGGGCGCTTGCAACAGCGCGGCGCTCGGCATCGACCTGCATGATGACTTTGGCAACGGACGGCGTAACGCCTTCTTCGTAAAAGTAGAATTCGCCGTGGGAATATTCTACGCGGCCAGCATTCATGAGTACGCCTGCTGGATGTACGACCGGATTCATTGCAGCCAGGCCGCAGGCCATCACGTCTGGGTAGAGCGTGATGCCGGGAAAGAGCGGTTCGAGCAGGTCCCGGACGCGTTCTGTTTCTGGTATGGGCAGCACACCCAGCCCCAGGCCGGAGACAATGCCCCAGATGGTGGCGGTGTCCGGTGCGGTTTTTCGGCAGACGTAGGGTGCGGTATCCACTTCGGCCAGGGTGACGCCTTCTACACCGGCTTCGCGCAAAATGCGGGCCCATTCGAGCGTGCCCAGGGTACCGGGCATGAGGACGACGGTTTGGCCTGCGCCGAGGTAGGGGGCACAAATTTCTGCGAAAGGTTTGTGCGCATAAGCGGGTACAATGACCAGGATGAGCTCTGCGCCGTCCAGTGCGTCTTCAATGCTGGTGGTGATGCGGTGGATGCGCGCCGGGCCTTGCTCGTCTACGCCCAGAAGGTGAATGATACCCGCATCGATGATCGGATCCAGGACGTGCTGGAACCCCGGGATCTCGTAGAGGGTGACATGTACGTCTTTCAGGCTGAGGTTGGCGGCTACGGCAAAGGCGGTGTTGCCGCCGCCGAGGATGGTGATGGATTTGTTGGGCATAGTATGTTTTCCTGGTTGGGGCGAAAGATTTGTCGTCCGTGCGGAGCGCGATGTTTTACGATAGAGGTCTGGCGATTTCGCAGACGGTGGCGTTCGCGGCGCGGACCAGATCTTGTGGGGCAACCAGGATCTGGCAACCCCGGATTCCTGCGCTGACAGAGATTGTGGGCCAGTTTTGTGCCAGGTGGTCGAGATAAACGGGAAGCGGTTTGCGGGTGCCCAGTGGGGAGACTCCCCCTCGAATGTACCCGGTAAGGGGTTGGACTTCTTGAAGAGGAACCATTTCGGCGCGTTTTCCGCCTGTAACTGCGCCCAGGGCTTTCAGATCTAACTCGGATGAGGCCGGAATACAGGCCAGTACCACCTGCTTACGGTCTGTTCGGATGACCAGGGTTTTGAAAACTTGTTCCGCTGGCAGACCCAGTTTGGCGGCGGCAATTTCTGCACCCAAATTGTTTTCGTCCGCTTCGTAGGTCCGGACCTCATATGAAATCTTCAGGCGATCCAGAATACGTGCAGCATTTGTTTTCATAGGGCATGATGATACCCGGAGGACGGCATTCTGTCAAATGGTTTTCTTGTGAAATTATGGGTATATATAGATAACAATAAGACCAGATCGTATTTGGGGTCTGATCTGGCTGGTATAGGTGGATGACTGCGCAGACGCGTTCTGGAAAGAAAAAGGGGACCGGTACGAAAATGTACCGGTCCTTAATTCAATGGCATGAAGTTAAGGGGCTGCGCCCCGATCAGGACCTAACCCCCCGGCCCCCTTTCCTGGGAAGAAAGGGGGAGCAAACCATTCTTCTACAATAAGTTGAAC
>JAQCGA010000114.1 GCA_027619145.1 bacterium
TGGACCTGCCGTGGCTGGACCGGTATGAACATTTGATCCTGGGAGGGGTTCTGGTGTTGTTGGGCATTGCGGTGGTTGGGCTTCAGTTGTAAGAAATCTTCGCATACAACAAGGACGTAGCCGCATATTCTTCCTGGCGTTTTCTGGAGGAATATGCGGTTTTTTATTGGTCCGTCAATTCGGACTGGTGTCCGTCTTTTATCCGGTTGACTTTCGCAAGGTGGGTATTATTTTGACCTTGTAGCAGATTGCAGATAACGATTGGGATGGAATTTGGAGAGACGCGATGGAGGGAGGTTCGCTATGGCAGAACAGGACACGTTGAAGCAGGTGGGGAAGCGCACGGCCAGGCTCAATGGGCCGGATATTGTGACGGGTCGAATGGTGTATGCAGACGATGTCCGGGTGCCGGGTGCGATTTATGGACGCTTGCTGCACAGCCCGCACGCCCATGCCCGGATTTTGAATGTGGATGCCTCGAAGGCGCGTGCGCTTCCGGGTGTGGTGGATGTGGTGACGGCGAAAGATGTACCGGAATTGTCGATTTTTGCGCGAGACGAAGTCTGTTATCAGGGGCAGAAGGTGGGGGTGGTGGCGGCGGTGGACCCGGATATTGCAGAAGACGCGCTGGCGTTGATTGAGGTGGAGTACGCGGTCTTGCCGGCGGTGATTGATCCGGTGGCCGCTCTCTCTCCGGACGCTCCAGAGGTGGTGTTGGGCGCAGAAGGGAAGAAGGTTCGAGATGTAGATGGGCGGTTGATGAAGAATGTAGCGGCGCACCAGGTACTGGAAGAAGGGGATGTAGAGAAGGGGTTTGCGGAAGCAGATGTAATTTTTGAAGCCGAATATTCCATGCCATTTTTCCATCAGACGTATATGGAGCCGAATTCGGCCACGGCAAGGCTGGAGCCGAACGGGCGGATTACGGTGTGGAGTTCCGCGCAGGGATCGTTCAGTGTCCGGTCTGCAGTGGCCGGGGCGCTGAAAATTCCAGAGGGACGTGTGCGCGTGATTCTGGCGGAAATGGGCGGAGGGTTTGGAGCGAAGAACGGGTTGTTTACGGAGGCCGCTGCTGCGTTGCTTTCGATGCGGACGGGGCAACCGGTGAAGATGACGATTAGCCGGGAGGAAGAGTTTTTGGACGGTCGGCCAGCACCGGGTTGCTGGGTGCGTTTAAAGACGGGCGCGAAGAAAGACGGCACGTTGACGGCGGTAGAGGGGCGTATTGTGTGGGACGGTGGGATGTCTGGCCGGGGTGGTGCGGTGAACCGGCTGATTGGGCCGTACCATATCCCAAATGTGAAGTTGGAAGGGTTTGCGGCGCGGACGAATAAACCGGCACCGGGGGCTTACCGGGCACCGGGAGCACCGCAGACGGCGCTGGCACGGGAGTCGAATCTGGACATGGTGGCCCAGAAACTGGGGATGGACCCACTGGAGATTCGATTGAACAACGCATTGCGGAAAGGCGAACGGGCTCCCAGCGGTGCGCCTATTTCACACGATTGGCTATGGGATTTGATGCAGAAATCCGCAGAGGCGGCCGGGTGGGGTAAGCGCCGGTTGAAGCGAAACCAGGGTATGGGGATTGCGGTGGGAGACTGGCAAAATGGGTCGGGGCAGACGAATGCGTTTGTTACCATGGCTGGTGATGGCTCTGTGACGGTGGTGACGGGCCAGGTAGATATTACGGGGCTGCACACGGTGATGGCACAAATTGTAGCCGAGGAATTGGGTGTACCCGTGGAGAGGGTAACGGTGACGCTGGGTGATACGGACACGGTACCCTATACGTCGTTGAGTGCGGGCAGCAAAGCGGCGTATTCTGCGGGAACTGCGGCCCGGGAGGCAGCGCGAGAAGCTCGGGCGCGAATTTTTCGGATTGCTACAGAGCGACTGGAAGCTTCTGTGGAAGATTTAGCTATTGAGGATGAACGTGTTTATGTGGTGGGGGCTCCGGGCCGGTCGGTGGGCCTGGCCGAACTGGCGAAGGCGGCGATTGATTCCCGAGAGGGTCCGGTTAGTGGGCGCTGGGTGCTGGGAAGCTTGCCAACATATCCGTCCTATTCGGTGAATATTGCTACGGTGGAGGTGGACCTGGACACCGGGCGGGTGAAGTTGATCGATCTGGTAGCGGGGCAGGATGTGGGCCGTGCGCTGAATCCGATGCTGGTGGAAGGCCAGATCCAGGGTGGCGCAATTCAGTCGATCGGATTTGGTCTGATGGAGGGGTATCGGTACGACAAACAGGGTAGATTGATGAATCCCAATTTGCTGGACTATGCGATTCCGACGGCGATGGATGTGCCGAAAACTCGGACTGTGATTACAGAAGACCCCTGTGACCTGGGGCCGTACGGAGGAAAAGGTGTGGGTGAACCGCCAATTATTCCGGGTGCGGCTGCAGTGGCCAATGCGATTTATGCTGCAGTGGGTGCGCGGGTGACGGAATTGCCGATGACGCCGGAACGTGTGGTTGCAGCGCTTCGAGTGGGAGATAAAGAAAACGGTGGGACTGCGGAAAAGGAGGTAGGGAGATGAAACAGTTTGCATATTGTTCTCCCGTGACGATTCGGGAGGCGGTTGAGGCACTGGTAGCGAATCCGGGCGCACGAGTGCTGGCCGGTGGGACGGATTTGCTGGTGCGGATGAAGGCGAGGGTTTCAACGCCTGGGGCACTGGTGGATATTGGACGGATTCCGAGGCTGTGTGAGTTAATATACGACCGGAAGACGGGGCTGCGAATGGGTGCGGGTGTGACGATGCAGCAGGCGGCGCTTTCGCCTGAAGTACAGACACAGTATGCCGCAATTGCGCAGGGAGCCGGGTTGGTGGGGTCTGTCCAAATTCGGAATCTGGCAACTGTGGTGGGCAACGTGTGTAATGCTGCGCCATCGGCAGATACGGCTCCGGGGCTGATTGCACTGGGGGCAAAGGTGCGGATCTCCGGGCCGGACGGGCGACGATCTGTTCTGGTGGAAAAATTTATGATCGGGCCAGGGAAGACGGTGCTGAAGCCCGGGGAACTGGTGACGGCAATTCAGGTGCCTGTTCCGGCTGCCCGAACAGGTTCGGCCTATGCGCGCCACACACCGCGTGAGGCGATGGATATTGCAATGGTGGGCGTTGGCGTTTCAGTGACGCTGGCACCGCGGTCTGAGGTTTGTAAAGAGGTGCGGATTGTGATGGGGGCCGTGGGACTTACCCCATTACGGGCACGTGCGGCTGAGAAGTTGTTGAAGGGAGAGAAGCTGACGGAGGATCTGATTAAGGCGGCCGCAGTTGCAGCAGCGGGCGAGGCGAAGCCGATTGATGACGTGAGGGGTTCTGCAGCATTCCGGCGCGAAATGGTGCGGGTATTGACACACCGAATGCTGGAAGCTGCATACGTGGATGCAACGCGGAAGACGGGCGAGAAAAGGAGGGCCGCATGAAACAGGATATTCGGTTGACGGTGAACGGCAGGATATACGAGTTGTCCGTAGAACCCCGAAAAACGCTTCTGGCAGTATTGCGGGAGCAAATTGGGCTGACGGGTACGAAGGAAGGGTGCAGCACGGGCGATTGTGGAGCTTGCACGGTGCTGCTGGACGGAAAGCCGGTAACATCGTGCCTGGTGCTGGCTGTGTCGGCCAGTGGCAAGAAAATTCTCACAGTAGAAGGAATTGCTCGGGAAGGCCATATGCACCCACTGCAGGAGGCTATGGTGAACCTGGGCGGCCTGCAATGCGGGTTCTGCACGCCAGGAATTCTTGTATCTGCATATGCTCTTTTGCTGGAAAATCCCGATCCTTCAGAGGCAGAAATTCAGCGAGCACTGGCAGGCAACCTCTGTCGCTGTACGGGTTATGTGAAAATTATTGAGGCCGTGCAGCAGGCGGCCCGGGGGATGAAAAGAAAAGGTCGCCGAAAGGTCGCATAGATCCTGTGCGTGCGAACCGGTGTGTGAACACAAGATGCCGGGAGGTCTGCAGGACTCCCGGCGTTTTCTTCGGGCGAAACTGGAGGGAGAAGGTATGGCGATGTTCAGAGCAGGTGTAATCGGGTGCGGTGGGAGGGGGCGGGCACACGCGCGTGGGTACCGGGCAACTGTAGATGTGAAAGTTGTGGCGTGTGCGGATCCGGATGAAGCCGGTCGCACAGAATTTTCCAAACAGTTTGATGTAAAAAAGACGTACTCGGATTACCGGAAGATGCTGGACGAGGAGGATCTGGATCTTGTGAGTGTGTGTACCTGGACGGGAATGCACCGAGACATGGTAATGGCTGCGGCGGGCAGCGGCATCCGGGCGATTCACTCGGAGAAACCGATGGCTCCTACATGGGGCGCGTCGAAAGAGTTGTACCGGGCGTGTGTGGACAACGAAGTGGTAATTACGTTTTGCCATCAGCGACGGTTTGAGGCTCCTTTTGTGAAGGCCAAGGCGCTGGTGGATGAAGGTGCGATTGGCAAGCTGATTCGGGTAGAGGGTGCGTGTCCGAACCTGTTTGATTGGGGCACACACTGGTTCGATATGTTTTTCTTTTATAATAACGATCAGCCGGCGGCGTGGGTGATGGGGCAAATTGATGCGCGGAAGGAATTGGGTGTGTTTGGCGTACCGCTGGAGACGAGTGGGCTTTCGTGGATTCGCTGGCAAAATGGGCTGGAGGGATTGCTGGCTACGGGAGATACTGAGCTTCAGGGGCCCAGGAATCGGTTGATTGGGACAGACGGGATTATTGAACTGGGCGAACGCGACCAGCCAGCGGTGCGTGTGTTACGACCGGGGGAGAAGTGGGAGGTGCCGGATTTGACAGATCTGAAATCCCCGCACGATGCGACGGTGCTTTCTATCCTGGATCTGGTGGATTGCCTCAAGACGGGGTGTGAACCGGTGCTGAGTGGGCGGAAGGCGTTGCAGGCAACGGAGTTGATTTTTGCGACGTACGAATCCAGCAGGCGACGCGCACGGGTGGATTTGCCGCTGGACGTAGAGGATTCGGCGCTGTTGACGATGCTGGAGGAAGGTATGATTGGGCCGGAGAGAAGGTAAAGAAAAAGTTGCCAATCAGAGGAGATTGAGATGATTCGACCAACGGAAGTTCAGCGGAAACAGTGGGACGCTGAGGGGTACCTGGTACTGGAGGACGCGATTGCCGGGGAAGAACTGATGCGGTTGCAGGTGGCATTTGACCGGTGTGCGGCGGCGGACAAACCGGCCTGGTTGGAAGGGATTGCAACGGGTGTGCGACCGGCGGCACATTTTGACATTCCGAATCCACTTGTGGACGATGAGGTGTTTATCGATCTGGTGGATCATCCGAGTTGGTACGGGTTGTTGATGGATTTTGCAGAGGAGGATTTAATTTTTCTGGCGCCTCAGGTGCGCACGCTTCCGGTGAGTCCAGTGAGTTATGTGGGCTGGCATCCGGATGTGCCGCACACGACGCCGTTGCATATGAAGGTGCAGATTTATGTGGAGGATGTGAGTGTGGATGGTGGGGCGTTTGCGTATGTGCCGGGGAGCCATAAACCGGATGTATCTTGTCCACATGTGCAACGGCTGGACGAGATGCCAGGACACCAGGTATTTCCGGGGAAAGCGGGTACGGCAATTTTGTTCAATTCCTACGGTTGGCATACGTCCATGATTAACCGGACGCAGAGGCCGAGGAAGTCCATTATTTTAATTTATGAAAAATGGAGCGAGGGGCGGATTGGGCCGGATCAGTTTGCGGGGATTGCGGATTCTTTGCACACGCGCGAAAGGCGGGTGCTGTTTGGCCTGGAGCGATAAATGGACAAGATTGATGCACATGTACACGTGTTTGCAAAGGTTTCGGCGGAGTTTCCGCGTGCGGTGACGGAGCTGATGCCGGAAGAGCGGGAAGCGCCGGTGGAGAAATTGCTGGGCGAGATGGAGGCACACGGGATAGCGCGTGCGGTGCTGGTACAGAATGCCGGGCAGGAGATTGCGCACCACGCTTATTTGCGGTATTGTCTGAAAGAATTCCCCGGGCGTTTTCGGGGGATCGGGTTGATTCCAAATAAGTGTGATGATCCGGCGGAGCATATGGATTGTTTGACGGAAGATGGTACGATTGCGGGGTTTCGGCTATTTCACGTTGGAGGGCCGAAGGATCCGCTGGCCCCGATGGATGTTCGGACGTTTTCTGTTTATCCGATCTGGGAACACGCGGCAAAAATGGGGTACGTGATCTGGCTTTATGTGGGTGCGGATGAGGCGCACCTGGTTCCGTTTTTGATGGAGGCGTTTCCGGAAGTGTGCGTGGTGTTTAATCATTTGATGGTGTGTCCGGGCCGGGGAACGTTTTCCCGCGACGAGACGGGGAGGCCTCGGATTGATATGCCTGTTCCACCGCTTTCCCGGTATTCAACATTAGGGACACATCAGTACAAAAATACGTGTGTGTTGCTTTCTGGACAGTACGCATTTAGCAAAGAAGATTGGCCGTACCAGGATCTGGCGGCCTGGCATGCGCGGTTGGTGAAAGGATTTGGTGCGGACCGTCTGATGTGGGCGACGGATTTTCCATGGATTGCAGAAGATCCGGGGTACGGGAAACTGGTGCATGTGCTGGACGAGTTGCTACCGGATTTGTCGGATGCGGACCGGGAGATGGTGATGGGAGGAACGACGAAACAGCGGTTGGGATTTTTGGGCGTATAACGAAGAGACGTATTAAAATAGCAAAAGGGGGAGGCCAAACGGCCTCCCCCTTTTGCTGATGGGGACTCCGGTTTACGGTTGTGGGAGAATGCTGACCCGGAGAACTTTGCTGGTTGCTGGCAGATTGTGATACGTATTTGGAGCAAGGCGAACGCGTGTGTCTGGATCCGCTGCGCCTGTGTTGGGACCGGACTGGAATGGAGCCTGGTCTCGGCCAGCACCAGGAGGCTGATCCAGTTCTGTGCCAGCGTCCCAGAGGTTCACGTACACATTGCCCTGGGCTGGATTGCCAACGGCATCCCAGAGGGCGATGCCTGATTCATCCGGGGCATAGAAGAAGTCGTTGGAGGGTACAAACATGGTTGCCAGCGAGAGTTTGTCACCCGGTGAAGCTGTGAATGTGAATTCGTAGGCCGCACCCGGGAGGAGCGGGCCGGGACCGCTTGCGCCCACGGGGGTGTTAAATGCACCGCTGGAAGCTACGTCCATGCGCCCGGCCAGCGATGTGGCCAGGGATGCAGGATTTCCGTCTTCGGCGAGGGCTTCGAGGCCTTGCCCGGAGTTGGGATGACCTGAACGGAAGAGGATACCCGGAGTGCGATGCACAGCCCAAACACCCGGTGCCAAAGGCGCGGTAATACCAGTTTTGGCGGCCAGCGATGTGGCCAGGGGTGCAGGATTTCCGTCTTCGGCGAGGGCTTCGAGGCCTGCACTCTGGTCGGGTTGGCCGCTGGTAAAGAGAGGGCCGGGTTCTGTGTGTACGACCCATACGCCGGGTGCGAGCGGGGTGGGTAGAGAGCTGCTTCCGGAGATGTTCTCAATACGAGCGCGGAATCCGGTAGCCGATGTAGGTGTCAGAGTGACCCGAACTACGCTGCTGGCTGCCGGGAGGTTGCTGAACGTATCCGGAGCCAGGCGCACGGTGTTATTCGGGTCCACCGCGCCGGTGTTCGGACCTGATTGTCGTGGAGCCTGGTCCAGGCCGGTTCCTGGTTCCTGGTTGATTTCTGTGCCCGAGTCCCACAGTCGAATCTGGGCAGTAACGTCGCCGGAAACCTGCTGGCCGCTTGTATTCCAGAGGGCAATACCTGATTCATCCGGGGCGTAAAAGAAATCATTGGAGTGAACAAACATGGTGGCAAAAGAGAGGCGTGACCCCGGCGGTGCGTGGAAGTTGAATTCATAGGCCGCACCCGGTCCGATGGGTGCTGGACTACTGGCACCTGCGGGGGTGTTGAAGACACCGCTTGCCGCGAAGGGGTACACCTGAGAGATATTTTCGATGCGAACCCGGAAGGTGGCTTCGGCGCGAGTGCCGGGTGCAGCAGAGGCCGAACCACCAATGGGTAAGGATAAGAAGGTTTGCAGACCCCTGTTGATGGGGATGCTGTTCCAGGTGCCTATGACATTCCCCGAGGTTGGATTTGTGGCGCGGGCCAGGTAATACCCGGATTCGCTGCCGATTGTGATGCTGGCGCGGCCATTTGTGTCTGTACTTCCCTGCCACTGGTAGTTTGGACTGCGGCCAGAGACCGAGTTGGAGAGTGCGATGTTGACACCTGCCATTGGGACGCCGTTTTGCGTGACAGTGGCCACGACGAGGGTTTGTGTTCCGGAATTGCCGGTGGTCTGTTTGGCCAGACGGGCGGTCTCGCTGCTAGACATCATGGTAGAGTCATTTCCAGAGGAGGAGGTCTGGGAGACGGGATTCGGGCTTTTGTTGCACCCCCAGGCCAGAAATGCCAGGACCAGAAAAAGGTGTGTCAGTTGAGGTCGAAATTGCATAGAGGCCATCCTTTGTGAGTTGTTGTAAGTATTCCCCGGCTCTTTCGGATATAAAGTTACAGTTGAAGTATCACAAAAGAATCACAGAAGGATTACAAGTGCATAAAAAATGGTCCCGGCTACAAATATGTGGCCGGGACCGTGCGAGATTTGTGTGTGGCGGTAGGTTCAGACAGGCTTGTAAGCCGGGAGTTCAAAGGTGAATGTGGTGCCGGTGTTTATTTCGCTCTGGACACAGATTTGGCTGTTGTGGGCTTCTAAGATTTTCTGGGCGATAGCCAGGCCCAGGCCCGCACTGCTGGCATTTTTTGCGCGACTTTTGTCCGCACGATAAAAACGGTCGAAGATAAAGGGCAGGTCTTCGGGAGAGATGCCCTGGCCGTTGTCCTGGACGCAAACCTGCACGCTGTTTTCAAGGGGCGTGAGTTTTACGGTGACGTCGCCGCCTTCAGGCGTGTAGCGCAGGGCATTTTCAAGCAGGTTGGAAAGGGCGCGTTCGATCATTCCAATGTCTGCGTACACAAAAGGAAGGTTCGGGGAGTTTGGTGGGTGCAGGCGAATGCGTTTTTCTTCTGCTTGAGGCTGAAATTCCAGGATCAGGTCCTGGGCAAGTTCTGCCAGAGAGAAGGGCTCTGTTTGAGGTTCTACCTGGCGGGCATCGAGCTTGGAGAGTTCGAAGAGTTCGTTGACCAGGCGGCTGAGCATGGAGACGTTATGGTACACGGTGTTGAGGAAGCGGCGGCGCTGTTCCAGGGAGAGCGTCGATTCTTTCATGAGCACGGTTTCGAGATATCCCTGAATGGAGGCCAGTGGGCTGCGGAGGTCGTGCGAGATGTTGGCAATGAGTTCCCGGCGGAGGACGTCGTTTTGCCGAATTTTTTCCATGCTGGAGATAATTGTGTCCGCCATTTGGTTGAAGGCGATGCCGAGCTGGCCAATTTCGTCGCGGGAGTGTACGAGAACTCGTTGCGGGTAGTCGCCTTGTGCAAACTTTTGCAC
>JAQCGA010000115.1 GCA_027619145.1 bacterium
CAAAAAAAGACGTCAGCCCGATGGGTCGGAAACTGACGTCTGATAGGACAGTAGTGATGCCGAATCACTGGTATTCATGATCGGCAGGTGCCAACCGACTCTTTAGAAAAATTTACCCACTCACACACGAAAGTTCGGCACTTCCACCGGCTTGCCACCCTGCTGGGCAGACAGGTGTGCACAAAGCCCCGGAGTCGAAAAATCCAGCGAGCGGTACACATCAATCGGCGGTTCAGTACCCTCTATGACCGCCCGAATAAACCCGTCCACCATATAATACTCCGAGGTCCCATGCCCACCGGCCGTCGCCTCAGGTGGTGCATCCAGATGTGAAGCGTCTGCCTCCATCGCCGCCAGTTTTTCTTCGCCCGCATGGTAAACCTTCGCCTCTTCCCACGGCACCCGCCGGTTCTCCAGACTACCTTCTGTTCCATAAAAAATCTGCCAGTGCATCGCGGGTTCCCGCGTTACAGTAAACCCGCACAAAATTTTAATCACAGCCCCTTTTTCTGTCCGGAACAGCCCTACCTCCATATCAATCACACCCAGTTCTGGCAACGTATTCGACCCCGTATGCATCCCGACCGCAGACACACACCGGTCATCCAGAATATCCAGCACCGGCCCCAGGCTGTGCGTACAATAATAAATCGGTGGCATATCTGCCCGCCACGTCCGCTTCCCCTGCGTATCGCGCATCAACCCCCGGCAATCGTGAATATACTCTGCCTCCGCATAAAACACCTTACCAATCTCGCCACCCTGCACACGTTGCTTCCAATCCTGCACATAATGGTAAAAATTCATATTCTCTGCCATCATGTACACGCACCCTGTCTTCCGCACCGCCTCCGCAATCGCACCGCACTCCGCCAGGGTCCAGGCCGCTGGCACTTCACTCAACACATGAATCCCCGCCTCCATCGCCCGAATCGCTTGCTGCGCGTGCAACGGCGCTGGCGTAGCCACCACCACCACATCCGGCCCAGAATCCAGCATGGCGTCAAACTCCGTAAACACACCCGGAATCCCAAACTCACTGGCCACCGTCCTTGCCGCCTCGCCATTCAAATCGCATACAGCAGTGACCTGCGTGTCCTTATGGTTATGAAACACTCGGAACAACCCCCTGCCGCGCCGCAACCCCACAACACCCACCTTCAACATGGCATTTTCTCCCAGACCCAATTTAAAATTGATAATTGATAATTACCAATTGCCAATTTCTGTTTTTCCTCTTCTCTACGCCTCTTCCGCCACCGGCTCAATCGAAAGATATCCATCGATCACCGGAGCCTCACCCTCCCCCTGCAGCAACCACTTCGCCGTCTGGTACGCCCGCTGAATCTTGGGCCGAATCACCTCACGGTAGCCCCGCACCTCGTCCGGTAAACCAAACACACGCACGTAATTGGAATACTCCTGTTCATTCGTGTACTCGAACCGGTTCACCAGATCCATGTACCAATCCCGATATTCTTTTTCTTCCGGATGCCACGACCGCAGCTTACGCAAAAACTTTACCCCGCGCACAATCCTCAGCATCCAATCCCGGGTATTCACCTTCATATAAAAATTGAACCCCAGTATCGGGAAATTCCCCCGGTTAAAATGCCGGTACGAAATTCGATCTCCCCGGGCCGGGTCTACATTGTAGCGCTCGAAATCCCGCTGGCGTTTCTCTTCACTCGTCAGCAGGTGCGCCACGTACACCTCATCTTTATATGCCATCACCCGCGCCAGGTACCGGATCACCATACGTGTCGCTTCAAAACCCAGCTCCGCGCTGTCTTTCTCATGCAAGGCCAGTACCCGATCTATATATACCTGGGCATATGCCGGTCCGTCCCACTGCACCAGATCGTATACCCCCAGCGCAAACTGCACCCGGTCTTCTTCACCCAGCACCATCCCATCCACCTGTGCAACCAGTTTCCGGTACGCATCGGCCAACTTCTTCCCGCCCGAACGCGCCAGAATTCCCGCTTTGTCTTCTACCAGATCCGGGTACGTCACCGCCTTATCTTTCGGCTTCACCACGCCGGGGTCCAGCGCAAGCTTTCGGCCCAGGTCAAATGCTTTCAGATTCGATTCCAGGTCCTTGCCAATATTCTGCCTCATGGCCCAGTGGATATTCTCCAGGTCCAGCGGCAGCGCCCCACGCTGGTACGCCACTCCCAGCAAAATGCTGTTGGCATAAATCTTATTCCCCAGAAATCGCTCAGAAATCGCACCCAGGTCCATCCCAAAATACGTGTTCAGATTCGTAAACCGTTTCAGTACCTCTTCCAGTTCAGAAGTCTGAAAATCGTCCTCCCCCGTCAACGTCAACACCGTATGCCGTTTCCCGGTTTCCACCACCGCCGTCGTATGCTCCGGGCTGGCCACACGGCCGTGCCCATCCGGGTCCAGCCCCCGTACTGCCTCCAGAATATCCAGCCCCAGGAGCAAATCCGTGTGACCATACGGCGTTAACTGGGAAATTACCCGGTCGCCTTTTGTAAAACTTACATGGCTGTATACCGCGCCGTTGCGGATGGCCAGTCCCTTCTTATTTGTAAACCGAACCGTGTACCCCTGCTTCGCACCCGCCACTGAGAGAATGGCCGAAATGGTATTGATTCCCATCCCTCCCACACCTGCAATATACGCATACCACGTCGCATCGAACCCCCTCACCTCCGGCTCCGTCAACCCGGACAGGTCAATAGACTCCGTCTGCTGTTCCGGCGCACGGGTTCGCGTAACCTGTACTTCTTCAAAAGAAGGGCACGTTCCATCTCCACCTGTAACCGTCACCTTCGTACAGGCCCCATCCGCCACACACAACGACAGGTCCGTGGCAATCTTGGGACCGCGCAACGTGTCTTCCACCGTCAATCCGCTACACCCAGTAGCCCGCGTACACTCCAAACAGTATTCGCACACCTCCGGCGTAATATTGATATGTGTTTCTTCTGGAAGAAATCCTGTTTTCTTCAGCACCTGCCGTTGCTCTGCCTTCACACGGCGATTGTACGTAATTCCGCACTCCTTATCTGCAATCATAATCTTCACGCCGTCTTTCAGCAGCACCTTCTCCAGCGTTTCCCTGTACGCCTCCCGATCCGCTGGATTCATCCTGGCCACAAAGACCGGCCCATCTCCAGCCGAACCGGCCATCCCACGCACCACTTTCTCAATATCCTGAGCAAACGTAGGCCGCCCCATAATATCTATATCCACGCCTGGCGTGGGCTGGTGTCCGGTCATCGCCGTTGTCTTATTGTCCAGAATCACATACGTAATATCCTGCCCATGCTTAATCGAATCCGAAATCGCCGTCATCCCACTGTGGAAAAACGTACTGTCTCCCATAAATACAAGCTGCTTGTTGGTGATAAACGGATCAATGCCTGCCCCCGTGCCACCACCCAGCCCCATCCCGGACAAATTGTGCATCAACCGTTCAAACGGTTTGTACTTCAACAACGAGTAACACCCAATATCTCCATGGAACACAAGATCTACCGGGTCTGTATCGTGATGCTTTTTCATATACTCCGTATCGTTAAACTCGTCCACCATCCGGTTCAACACGCTGGCCGAATCCCGATGTGGACAACCCGGACAGAAAGAAGGCGTACGTACAGTCGCTTTCAATTCGTACACGCCCGTTCTCTCCAGCAACGCCACTTCCTGGTCAATTCGATTCCGATCCACAGAAATGGATGGATCGTCCAGCGCCTTCAACACCGGCGCCAGATAACGCAACAAAATAGACGGATTCAATCCCTTGCTCTCTGGCAACCCGGGCCAGCCGTTGGGAAAACGCTTGCCCCATACCCGAAATGGACCAATCTCGTCAGCCTGATGCATCTCTTGAGGCGCCGCTTTCACCTGTTCTTCCAGAAATCCACGCTTCTCTTCTACCACGTAAATCTCATCCACCATTCCCGCAAACTCCCGCAGCACCTCCCGCTCCAGCGGATAGGTCAATCCATATTTCAGAATTGGAAGCTGCTCTTCCAGCCCCACCATGTTCAACACGTGCTCCAAATAACAATACGCCAGGCTGCTGGTAATAAACCCCACGCGCTTCTTGCCCGACACAGGTGCATACAGAATCCGATTAATCTCGTACTCTCGCGCAAGCTCCAGCAGACGAGGAAACCGTTGGTAGAGCACCTCTTCTTCTTTCGCTACCGTATGCGGCGGAATAATCACCCGGTCATCCACCGGAATGGACCGGGTCTGGATGGTCACAGGTTCGTTAATCGTCAACTCTGGATATTGATTGGCCTGTACATCCACCGTCCCGCCGCCATCGGCCTGATTAGACGTAACCAGGTATGCCACGTACAGCCGTGTTTTCTCAGACAGGTCAAAAGCAACACCAATCCAGTCTTTCATTTCCTGGAACGTACTTGGCTCCAGCACCGGCATGTACAGATGTTTTGCAATAAACCGAGAATCGGCCGGTACCTGCGTGCCCTCAGACCACGTATCATCTCCAAATACCGCCACCGCAGCCCCACCTGGCGCGGTACCGGACATGTTGCCCAGAGCCAGACCATCTGCGGCAACGTGCGCACCTACACTCTTCATAACCGTCATCGCACGAATCGCTTCCATCTGCGATCCGTTTAACCGCGCAGCACTCAACGCCTCGTTGCTGGCAATTTGTACCATAATACCGCGTTCAATCATGAGTTCTTTGATCCGTTCGGCAGCGTCAAACACCTCGGCCACCGGAGATCCCGGGTACCCGGTCAGAAGCCCCAAACGGTGCTCCAACCCACCCTTGACAATCAACTCATTGCCAGTAAAAATACCAATACCTTTTTCCTGGAGAAAACGTGGATCCATACCTTCCCCTGCAAAGTCTATGATCGAAGTAAAATTATTCTATCATCCGCCACTGCGGGTTGTAAAATTCTTTGGGATGCGTAGAATGTACCAGCTCGAAAACACCGGCACCCCGACGGTCCTGGAAAATGAACCGGTACCCGCCCGTTCGTTCGTACGTCCATACTTCAAAAGGTTTTTCCTGGGCCGAAGCCATATTGTACTGAATATCAGTAGGTGCCCCGTACTTCACATAAATCCGGCCCTTGTCCGTATCTGCCCCTCGCTTCCCGCGGCCTGCCGCATAATTGTTGTCCGCATGCCGCATCCGTTGCATGTGCTCAATCAATCGCTCATTCTCGGGCGTTGCCGCTGTAGGGTCCTGCTCTTTCCAGAAATTTCGCAGAAAGCGCATTTTGGCTTCCTGGCTTTCCAAATCATTGTACACTTTTCTTTCTTTGGAACTGGCAACGTACTGGATATCCATATAATACCGCAGCTGGTCCTTCTGATCTTCCGTCAACTCCACCGGCATGTTTTCAGGAGCCAGGAACACCTTCCTGCGCGTACGCGCCACCTCTCGAGAACGCCGGTCCAGCACCTCCACCTGCAAATCATAGCCCCCCCCCGGAAGATCTCCAATGGGCAACTGCTCTGTCTTGACGACACTGTCGCCTGGTTTTGCAAGGCGTTTGGGTGGATACGATGCCACCACTTTGCCGCTGGTATCTGTGAGGCTATATCCCACAATAAACGTATTATCTGCACCCTCTTCGACGGCCGCAAGATTGTAGACCTCGAAGTAGATAGGAATTTCGTTGCCAACCATATAACTCCGGGTCGTATTCGGGATCACATTCCAGCCCCGTTTAGCAAACCGCCCTTCCCGGTTCGTCTGTTCCAGCGCAGAGGCGAACAAAATATTACTGGTCGTCAGATTTTTACCCTCAAAATTATGCACCTGAATGGCGGCTTCACTCGTCCCCGACAGTTTTCCGTTCAGGTCCCGAATGGTGAGCGAGATTTGGTACATTCCCGGCTTCAAATCGAAACCGATTACATCGTTAAAGGGTAGACTGGACGATCCAATATCCTCTTCGTCCTCCACCGAAACAGTACGTTCCCACGTCTCTTCAGCCGCTGTTTCACCCGCTTCGCTTACCACCTTCACAGACAGCTCCAGGCGGGCTACAGACTGCTTGTTCTCCCGCCGAAATTTCAACTGTCCTGCATCAATCAGTACATAAATCTCTTCCCGAGTGTGCCCTTGAGGACCCCTGAAACCGGCGGTATCCAAAAAAAATGTAAGATCTCCACTGCTTGTCATTGGTAAATCTTGGTAACCAGCCGTATCCGCCTCCTGCGAGTACACCTCCCCGATGCAAGCGAATGCCAGGCTCAACCCCACAAACAAAACGCGTCTGAATCTCATCATTGAATCCTCCAGGGCAACAGTACCTGTTCAAAGCCTGACGGATGATACCCCGTACTCCTTATGGCCTCCCGGCGGGGCGAATTCAGGAATCGATCCGGGCTTCCTTGTGAAAGCAACACACGATTTCATTCACGCGCAGAACCAGTACACTCGGGTGGCCCCACGAATACATCTTCTCCTTCTACCCGAACACGATATTTCGCCACACTGTAATGTGGCGCCTCCGGGCACGTTCCCGTTCCCAGATCAAACTTCAACCCATGCCAAACGCAGGTAACTTCTCCGCCTTTCAACCCAGCCGTACCAATAGGCCGGTAGCTGTGCGGGCAAATGTTATCAATGGCTTCCAGCTTCCCATCCACATGAAAAAGCCCAATCTCCCGCCCCATAGCAACCACTACTTTTCCCGTGTCCAGTGGGATTTCTGAAAGCGAGGCCACACGCACAAAACGCTCGCGCAAGAGCGCACGCTTCCTGTCTTCCTGTTGTGTCTCCACCCGGCTCTTCCGTTGAAACACGGAACGCAAAATCCCGCCTTTCATCCCTGAACCACCTGGTCTGCCGCGTGGTAAGAACTGCGGACCAGCGGACCGGATTCTACGTGCTGAAACCCCAGCCCCTGTGCGTATTCCTTCAGTGCAGAAAACTCGTCCGGGTGGTAAAATCGGGCAATGGGAACATGCGAAGGGGAAGGCTGTAAATATTGCCCCACCGTCAAAATATCGGTTCCCTGATCTGCCAGGTCTGCAACCGTAATCTGGACCTCCTCCATCGTTTCACCTGCACCCACCATAATACCAGAGTTGGTTGGGATCTCCGGACGGAGTGCCTTCGCTTTGCGCAACAACGCCAGAGATTGGTCATATCTCGCCTGCGGGCGCATCAACCGATACAACCGGGGCACTGTCTCCAGATTGTGATTCAAAATCTCCGGCTCTGCGTTCAGCACAATTTCCAATGCATCCCAGTTGCCTTGAAAATCTGGAATCAACACCTCCACACTGGTCTCCGGGCACAATCGGTGGATCTCCCGAATCGTCTCCGCAAAAATCTCCGCGCCTCCGTCCGCCAGCTCATCCCGGTTCACAGACGTAACCACCGCATGCCGCAATTTCAGGCTGCGCACCGCCTCGGCCACACGCCCGGGCTCTTCCAGGTCCAGCCCCACGGGTCGTCCCGTCTTCACCGCGCAAAAACCACAGCTCCGCGTGCAAATATCGCCCAAAATCATAAACGTGGCAGTACCGGCACCCCAGCATTCTCCAATATTGGGGCACATCGCGCTCTCGCAAACCGTGTGTAAATCCAGATCCAGCATCAGCCGCTTCAGTTCGCGGTATTTCGCGTTTCCGGGCGCAGGCACCCGAAACCAGTCCGGAAGCCGTCGGCCCGGCCGGGGATTTTGATTTTCAATGGTAAGAAGCTCCGCCATACCCTGCATCCTCTCTCAAATTGTCAATTGGCCTCCACCAAAATCCCCTTCAACGTATGGGAATTCGCCTCCGTAATCTTGACCTGAACAAGCCCATGATTCTTTACCCCTCTTCTGGGAAATATCACCTTCTTAAACTCATTCGATTTCCCAATCACCTGGCCTTCCCCCTTAGACGCATCCCCTTCCACCAACACCTCCAGCACACGCCCAATGTAGCCCCGGTTGATTTCGGCAGAAATCTGCGTTTGCCTCTGAATCACCGTATCCAGCCGTCGGCTTTTTTCTCCTTCCGAAACCGTATCCGGAATCTCCCGGTGTGCCACCGTTCCCTCCCGGGGCGAATACTTGAACATAAATGCCGAATCGTACCGCACGCTTTCTACCAACGCCATGGTCGCTTCAAAATCCGCCTCGGTTTCGCCAGGAAAACCCACAATCACATCCGTAGACAAACAAACTCCTGGCATCATCTCCCGTACGCGGGCCACCAGATCCAGGTACTCTTCTACCGTATAACTCCGCTTCATATCCGCCAGCACCTTATTGGAACCGGACTGTACCGGAAGGTGAACAAACCGGCAGATCTTCTCCTCCGCCGCCATCGTCTCAATCAACTTCTCGCTAAAATCGCTCGGATGCGGAGAAGTAAACCTTATCCGCTTGATCCCTTCTACCTCGGCCACCCCTCTGAGCAAATCAGCAAAATCTGTCTCGCCGTCGTGGTACGAATTCACCGTTTGCCCCAGAAGCGTCACTTCCCGAAACCCCTCAGACGCCGCAGTTTCCACCTGCCGCAACACCTCAGATGCCTGAACGCTCCGCTCTCGCCCACGCACGTACGGTACAATACAAAACGTGCAAAACTTGTCGCAACCGCGCATAATCGTAATCCAGGCATTTGCGCCTTCTCTACGCAACGGATCCAGGTTCAGATAATATTCTTCTCGGTCCAACCGTACGTCCATCGAGGGATCGCCGGCAACCGTATCTGCCAACAACTCCGGTAACCGCCGGTAAGAATCCGGTCCCATCACCAGGTCCACATACGGCAACTTGTCCAGCAGCTTTTCTGCCATATGCTTGGCCATACACCCGCTTACGCCCAGCACCAGATCCGGCCGCCGCCTCTTCAGATGACTTAATTGCGAGAGCCGCCCCAGCACCCGTTCTTCTGCCTTCTCCCGGATTGCGCACGTATTCAGGACAATGATATCCGCCCCTTCCGGCTGAAACACGGGCCGGAACCCCGCCTCCGTCAAAACACCCAGCATCAATTCAGTATCCGACACATTCATCTGGCAGCCGTACGTTTCAATATATACTCTCCGGCCCTGGCCCGGTTCCTGCAACAGGTCTCTGGGTATCTCTCCGGATTCAATCTCGATCAATGCCATTTCCGCCACCGCGTACTCCTCTATCGCTGACCTGCGTGCGATCCGCTCGAATTTCTGAATTCAGGCGTTCAGAACCTTCAGTGCATCCTGAACCTCTCCCTGAACCAATCCATCTACTTCTTCCAGCGCTACCTCCTGCAGAACCCGCAACGCCTCTGCACCCCCAATACGTCCCAGAGCCCAAGCCGCGTGTCCCCGTACCAGAGGTTCCGGGTCATGTAACGCTTTTGCAAGAGCTGGTACATATGCCGGATCGCCCAAATTCCCCAGCGCCACAGCCGCGTTGCGCAACAACCCCCGC
>JAQCGA010000116.1 GCA_027619145.1 bacterium
AGCCCGACAAGGTGAGGGCCGCTTCGAACACATCCCTTAACCAGAAAGAACCCCAATGAAAATCGCCATTGCCGAAATCGGCCAGGAAACCGACAGCTTCAACCCGATTCCCACCACCCTGGAATTCTTCGAGAACTACGGACTCCACTTTGGTGAAAAAATCCTGGACATGACAAAAGACGTCGGCCTCCTCGGCGGCTTCCTGGACATTGCACAGGAACAGCCCGAAACCCTGGAACTCGTCCCCATCATCCGCGCCTGGGCCGGTGCCAGCGGTCCCATCACTACAGACACCCTCGAATACTTCGAAGAAAAACTCGTCACCGGCATCCAGAACGCCTTACCCCTGGACGGCATCTTCCTGGGCCTGCATGGGGCCGCCGCATCGCACAAGGACGATGACCTGGAAGGGTACCTCCTGGAATCCCTCCGCAAAGCAGTCGGCCCTCAAATCCCCATCGTCTCCCCCCTGGACCACCACGCCAACATCACCCGCCGCATGGTTGAACACGCGGACCTCATCGTGGGCCATCGCACCCAGCCCCACGACCTCATCGACACCGGCCGCGTTGCTGCCCGCCTCTTCTTTCGCATGCTCCGGGGCGAAATTCAACCCACTGTTGGCTGGCAGAAAATCCCCATGATCACCCAGCAGGACCAGTTCCTCACCTCCGCTGGCCCCATGAAAACCTGGTTCGACCTGGCCCGAAACATGGAAACCCAACCCGGCGTCCTCACCACATCGCCTTTTCCCATGCAACCCTGGCTGGACGTCAAAGAAGGCGGCTGGACCGCCCTCGTCTATACAGACAACAACACGGACCAGGCCCAGTCTCTGGCCGACGAACTCGCCAACAAAGCCTGGGAACTCCGCGATCAATTCTGGGTCTCCGAACGCGCCACCCCCGCAGATGCCGTGCAACAAGCCGTCGAAACCGAAGAAGGACTTGTCATCCTCTCCGACACTGGAGACTCCGTGTACGGCGGCTCTCCCGGAGACAGCACCTGTATCCTCCGCGAACTCATCCGCCAGAAAATCCCCTGCACCGCCCTCGTCCCCTTAATCGACCCCATCGCCCTCGAAGAAGCCACCCACGCCGGAATCGGCAGCCAGATCACCTTCACCGTAGGTGCCAAACACGATACCGTCTTTAATCAACCCCTCGAAATTACCGGCCAGGTCACCGCCCTCTCCCACGGCCTCCAGGTCCACCTCGAAGCCCGGGGCTTTGCAGATATTGGCCCCACGGCCCGTATCGAAATTGGCAACGTCAACCTGATCCTCCTTGCCGAACGCAGCTTCGCCATCAACCAACCCATCCTCTACACCCACCTGGGCATCAACATGGACAGTGCCAAAATGGTCGTTGTCAAAACCGCCAGCAACTTCCAATTCTTCCAGCCCTGGCGCAAAAAACTCATCCGTGTAGACTCTCCCGGAACCACCCAATCTGACCTCACCGCCTTCACCTGGAACCACCTGCCCCGACCGATTCATCCCCTGGATGATCTTCAGGACTGGCGTGCCGGGCAATAATCTTATACATTATCCTTTCTATGGCACTCCTTTCCCTGAACGAAATCACCCTCACCTACGACCGCCTGCCCCTGTTAGATCACATAGATCTACAGGTCCACCCCGGCGAACGCCTCTGCCTGCTTGGCCGCAACGGCGCTGGCAAGTCCACCCTCATGAAAATCATCACCGGCGACCTCAGTCCCAACAGCGGCGACGTTGTCCGGCAGAAAAATACACGCTTCGCAATGCTCGGCCAGGACGTACCCCGGGGCCTGAGCGGCACCATACGCCAGGTCGTTTCCGAACACGCTCCCCAAACCACCTCCGGCCCACCCGTGGTGGACATCGTCCTGACCCGCCTGGAACTCGATCCGGATGCCGAATTTCAGTCCCTCTCCGTAGGCCTCAAACGCCGCACGCTTCTCGGTCGCGCCCTGGCCACTTCGCCAGACGTACTCCTCCTGGACGAACCCACCAACCATCTGGACATCGACACCATCACCTGGCTGGAAGAATTCCTCCTCAAACAGCGCAGCGCCCTCCTCTTTGTCACCCACGACCGCATGTTCACCCGCCGCCTGGCCACCCGCATCCTCGAACTCGACCGCGGCAACCTCTTCAGTTCCGCCTGCGACTACGACACCTACCTCAAACGCCGTGAAGCCCTCCTGGATGCCGAAACCACCCAGCAGGAAAACTTTGACCGGAAACTCGCCGAAGAAGAAGTCTGGATCCGCAAAGGAATCCGTGCCCGCAGAACCCGCGACGAAGGCCGCGTCCGTGCCCTGGAAGCCATGCGCGAAGAACGCCGCCGCCGTCGGAACGAAACCGGGCAGGCACGCATCCAGATCCAGGAAGGCAACAAAACCAGCCGCCTCGTCATCGAAGCCGAAAACATCTCCTTTGCCTACAACAACAAACCCGTCGTCGAAAACTTCTCCACGTCCATTTTACGCGGAGATAAAATCGGCTTCATTGGTCCCAACGGTGCCGGAAAAACCACCCTCCTGCGCCTCCTCTTGAACAAACTGGAACCCCAACAGGGAACCGTCACCCACGGCCTGCGCCTGCAGGTGGCCTACTTCGACCAGCTCCGCGAACAACTCGACGAATCCAAAACCGTCTTCGATACCGTGGCTGGAGGCAACGATCGCGTAACCGTCAACGGAAAAACCCGGCACATCTTCAGCTACCTGGAAGACTTCCTCTTTGAACCCGCGCAGGCCCGAAGCATTGTCAAAATCCTCTCCGGCGGCGAACGCAACCGCCTCCTCCTGGCCAAACTCTTCACCCTCCCCGCCAACGTCCTGGCCCTGGACGAACCCACCAACGACCTGGACGTGGAAACCCTGGACATCCTCGAAGCCATGCTCGTGGACTTCCCCGGTACCGTCCTCCTTGTCAGCCACGACCGCGCGTTCCTCAACAATGTCGTCACCAGCACCATTGCCTTCGAAGGCCCCCACGGCACCAACGAATACGTGGGCGGCTACGACGACTGGCTCCGTCAGCGCCCGGCTTCAATCGTCGAACAAACGCCCATAGCCAAATCAAAACCTCAGAAACCCACAAAAGAACGTGCCCGAAAACTCTCCTACAAAGAACAAAAAGAACTCGACACCCTCCCTGCCCACATCGAAACCCTCGAAACCGAGCAGGAAAACATTCACCAGACCCTTTCGAATCCCGCCTCCTACCAAAACGGCACAGACATCGCCGCCCTCAACACCCGGCTCAAAACCCTCGAAACCGACCTCGAAACCGCATTTGCCCGCTGGGAAGCACTCGAAGAAATCCACATCTCAAAACCACCTGGGGAATAAAGACCGCTCGGCAATGCCAACATACCTGTGAATGGGGCGTGTCAGGGCATCATTGTCTCATATATCATCCTCGAACCAATAACTGCTTGACGTACCGGGGCTTATTCTGGTATACTTTTTACCTCGATATTCGCCTGTTCTTACAAAATATTTTGGGCCTGGCAATACTGCCATCAACACAGGAAAATGAAATGACATCAAAAATTATTTATACGCAAACCGATGAAGCACCCGCACTCGCAACGTATTCTCTGCTTCCAATTATCAAAGCGTTTACGGGAGCGGTCGGCATTGAAGTGGAAACACGGGATATTTCACTCGCAGGCCGGATTATCGCAAACTTTCCAGAAAACCTGACGGAAAGTCAGCGCCAGCCGGATGCGCTGACCGAGTTGGGCGAACTGGCAAAAACACCGGAAGCAAATATCATCAAACTGCCCAACATCAGTGCTTCCATTCCACAATTGACGGCCGCAATCAAAGAACTGCAGGCAAAGGGATACAGGATTCCAGATTACCCCGAAGAGCCCAAAAGCGAGGCCGAAAAAAAAATCAAAGCCCAGTATGCGAAAGTGCTGGGCAGTGCGGTAAATCCGGTTTTGCGCGAAGGAAACTCAGATCGCAGAGTGTCGCCCGCCGTAAAGGAATATGCAAAAAACAATCCCCATCCCATGGGAGAATGGACGTCCGATTCCAGATCGCACGTTGCACACATGACCGAGGGGGATTTTTATTCCAGCGAAAAATCCGCCGTACTCCCGAAAGACAACACTTTCGTAATCGAGTTCGTCGACGACAGTGGTAAAACAAAAGTCCTGAAAGAAAAAACCGCCCTGAAGGCCGGAGAAGTTATTGACTCGTCATTGATGAGCTGCCATGCGCTGCGCGAATTCTACGCGACGCAAATCGAAGATGCGAAAACAAAGGATGTGTTGTTCTCGTTGCACCTGAAAGCCACCATGATGAAAGTGTCAGATCCGATCCTGTTTGGGCATGCGGTTTCCGTATATTATCGCGATGTCTTTGAAAAACATGCGGCTACATTTGAAGAACTCGGCATTGATCTCAACAACGGCATGGGAGAAGTACATGCCCGGATTAAAAACCTGCCCCAGGACAAACAGGCGGAAATCGAAGCAGATATTGCCGCCTGTTATGAGAAAAGTCCTGACCTGGCAATGGTCAACTCCTATCGCGGCATTACAAATTTACACGTGCCCAGCGATATCATTATTGATGCGTCCATGCCTGCCTCAATCCGTGAATCCGGAAAAATGTGGGGACCAGACAACGAACTCCACGACACCAAATTCACTATTCCAGATCGTTGCTACGCGGGTATTTACCAGGCTGTAATCGATTTCCACAAAGAACACGGCGCATTCGATGTAACGACAATGGGCAATGTTGCAAACGTGGGGCTGATGGCGCAAAAAGCCGAAGAATACGGCTCTCACGACAAAACATTTGAAATCGAAACCAAAGGACGGGTTCGCGTCGTGGACGCCTCGGGGCAAGTTCTGCTCGAACACCCGGTGGAAGCAGGAGATATCTGGCGCATGTGCCAGACCAAAGACATTGCGATCCAGGACTGGGTCAAACTCACGGTGAACCGCGCACGGCAAACAGGCTCAACAGCGATTTTCTGGCTGGATCAAAACCGGGCGCACGACAAAAACCTGATCGAGAAGGTGCAGACGTATTTGAAGGACCACGACACGGAGGGTCTGGATATTCAGATCCTGGACCCTGTGGATGCCATGCAGGTGACATTGATGCGGGCAAAAGAGGGCAAAGATACCATCTCTGTAACGGGCAACGTATTGCGCGATTATCTCACAGACCTCTTCCCAATTCTGGAACTGGGCACGAGCGCCAAGATGCTGTCCATCGTACCGCTTCTGGCCGGAGGCGGTCTGTTTGAAACCGGCGCCGGGGGCTCCGCGCCGAAACACGTACAGCAGCTTGTTGAAGAAGGGCATCTACGTTGGGATTCCCTGGGTGAGTTCTTGGCAATTGCCGTGTCACTGGAAGATTTGGGCATCAAAACGAACAACGAAAAAACCAAAATCCTGGCGGCAACCCTGGATCAGGCAACGGGTCAGTACCTGAACAACGGGAAATCACCGTCGCGCGTGGTCAATGAACTGGATAACCGGGGGAGCCACTTTTATCTGGCCCTGTACTGGGCGCAGGCGCTGGCCAAACAAGAAAAAGACACCGCGCTTCAAACCCAGTTTACAAAAGTTGCACAACAACTCGAAGAGAATGAAGCCAAAATCGTAGAGGAACTGAATGCTGCCCAGGGAGCGCCGGTTGAACTGGGTGGATATTACTTCCCGGACCCCGAAAAGTTGACAACCGCCATGCGGCCAAGTGCAACGTTCAACTCCATTATCGACGGAATCCTGTAGACACGGATCCGATTCAAAATAAAAAAGTATATTCCACCAATACTCTGGAGGCCGAATAGAGGCTGCAGAAATCCGCTATCAATCAGAGCCTTACCGCTAATACACAACGGTTGCTTTTCCGGAAAATCAGACTATATTTATAACAGATTTTACCTGATATCGGAGAGATCAAATGATACAAAAAGTAATTCAAAAAAGAAACCTGAAGACCTCTTCTCAACCAAAAGAAGATCTGGCCTACTGGCTCAGCCGCCCCCCGAAGGAACGGGTCTTAACCGTAGACTATCTCAGGCGACAACAACATGGAAGCACAGGCAGACTTCAAAGAGTTGCTCACGTTATTCAACGCGCATAACGTCGCCTATGTAATCGTGGGGGCCTACGCCCTTTCGTATCACGGATCGCCGCGATACACCGGAGACCTGGATATTCTCATTCGTCCAGATTCCGAAAATGCACAAAGGATACTGAATGCCCTGGCCGACTTCGGATTTGGAAACCTGGGATTAACATCAGCAGATTTCACAACGCCAGACAATGTGATTCAGCTCGGCTATCCTCCGGTACGTATCGACCTTGTCACATCGATTACAGGAGTTCCCTGGGAAGAGGTGGATCGCCATAAAGAAGCAGACACCTATGGTGACGTGGAGACCTTTTACATCGGTCGATCACAGCTAATAAAAAACAAGCGCCTCACAGGTCGAAAGAAAGATCTGGCAGACCTGGAGTCACTTGGAGAAGAATAATTTTCCCATAAAAGAAGCCCAATCTATTTTCTGATCGGGCTTCTTTATTTTATTAAAACCGAACCTTTTCCCTCACTTGCTTGATCTAACAATGGAAGGAAGTCAATTTTCATCCTATATCCCACAGATTCACGCAAAGAGCGAACCTTTTGTCCAGCTTACTTGATCTTCCTGATGAACAACAAAAAACGCGGATCAATACGCAAGACGATGCAACCCTGGTCGCACTTGTGATCCAGAACGGCCCAGAAGCCTTTGGAGCCATCGTCACGCGCTACCAGAACGCCGTCTTCGGCGTGGCTCTCTCCAGGCTTCGTAACTTCCACGACGCCGAAGACCTCACCCAGACCACCTTCGTCGAAGCCTTCAACCGACTGGACCGTTTGAAAGATGCAACCAATCTGGGCCCCTGGCTCCGAACCATTGCCATCAACCGGTGCATCAACTTCTTAAAACGCCGCAACCGAATCGTAGACTTCGAAACCATCGAAGAACCGGTTTCAGAAACCCCTTCTCCGCAGGCAGAACTCGAAAAAGCCGAACTGCGTCGAGAAGTCCTGGACGCCATCGGACGGCTGAGCAAAGCACAGCGGGAAACCGTCACCCTCTACTATATTGGTGAATACACTCTCGCCGAAGTTGCCGCCATCCAGGAAGTCCCCCTTGGCACCGTAAAACGCCGCCTGCACGAAGCCCGAATACAGCTCAAAAAGGACATGTTCGAAATGGTCGAAGAAGTCCTCAAAAACAACGCGCCAGACGAAGCCCTGGCAAACCGGGTCTTTCAACTCCTCTGCTCCTATCCTACTTCATAATCCAGCCCTCTTTCCTCTTGCATCTTCCATCCACCCATCCCATCTTATCTTCTATATTTCATTGTTCCATCTCCCAACCGGCGGACAGGCAGGGAAGGGTTTCGTGCCCCTTCACAACCCTTCGTGCCCTTTCGTGATCCCGCCTTTGATTTTTTACAGGAACCCCCACCATGCGCCCCAACATCGTCTTCATCATCACAGACAACCACGCCGCCTGGACCCTGGGATGTTACGGAAATCCAGATATCCGCACGCCCAACATCGACCGCCTCGCAGAACAGGGCATTCGGTTTGCAAACGCCTATTGCGTCAACTCCGTCTGTTCACCCAGCCGTGCCACCTTCCTCACGGGTCTCATCCCCTCGCAACACGGCGTCCACTGTTATCTCGGCGGCGAAAAACCAGACGCACAGATGGGCCCGGACGCCTACTGTACTATTCAAGAATTTACCAACTTACCCCGCGTCCTCTCCAACGCTGGCTACACCTGCGGCCTCAGTGGAAAGTGGCACCTGGGCGACAGCATGCGTCCTCAGGAAGGCTTCAGCTACTGGTTTACCAAACCCAAAGGCCACACCAGCACCTTCTACGACGACGATGCCATCTGGCAGGGCGAAATGTACAAAGAACCGCGCTACTTCACAGATGCCATTACAGACCACGCCCTGGACTTCCTCCAGCAAGCCCATCAGGACCCCTTCTTCCTCTACGTAGGATATAACGGACCCTATGGCCTGGGCGAACATATGACCAGGACACACCAGAATCAGCACACCGAATATTACGCAGACAAAGACCTGCCCAGCTTCCCGCGCGAACCCGTACACCCCTGGCTCAAGAACAACCGTCAAATCATCAACAATCCCGCCAGCATCCGGGGTTATGCCGCAGCCCTCAGCGCTGTGGACGACGGAGTCGGGAAAATCGTCGATGCCCTACACAAACACGGTCTGGACGACAACACCCTCGTCATCTTCACTGCAGATCAAGGACTATGCGGCGGCCACCACGGCATGTGGGGCATGGGCGACCACTCCATGCCGCTGCACACCTACGAAGAAACCATTCATATTCCGCTTATCCTCCGCCACCCCGGCAACATCCCTTCCGGAACAACCTTCGATGGCCGCACCTGTAACTACGACTTTTTTCCTTCTCTCCTGAACTATCTCCACCTGGAAGAACACGCCCCGCAGGCCTCACCAGGCATCAGTTATGCCCGGGCACTTCACGGTGAACAAATCGAATGGGAAGACACCATTTTTCATGAATTCGAAAACACCCGCATGATCCGAAACGACCACTGGAAGTACACCTGGCGCCATCCCAATGGTCCCGACGAACTCTACGATATGCAATCCGACCCCGGCGAACGCAACAACCTCGCCCATCACCCGGACTTCAACGCAATTGCCGATGATCTGCGCGGCCAAATCGACGCCTTCTTCAACCGCTATGCCAGTCCTGAATACGATCTCTGGAAACAGGGCCGATCCAAAGCCGGACGAATGGTCCACTAAAAAAAAGGCGCAACAGCCATTTTGGCCATTGCGCCTTTTCGATTGATCTATTTCTACTACACCCGGTATGTCTTCTACCGTTTGTTTTTCTGAACATAATCTCGCGTGTCCGCACCCGTGTACACTTGCCGGGGCCGCGCGATCCGCTGCTCCTCGTCGTTCAGCATTTCCTTCCACTGCGCCAACCAACCGGAAGTCCGGGGAATCGCAAACAACACCGGATACATATCCACCGGCAATCCCATCGCCTGGTAGATAATTCCCGAATAAAAGTCCACGTTCGGGTACAGATTCCGCGAAACAAAATAATCATCTTCCAGCGCAATCCGTTCCAACTCCAGGGCAATATCAATCAATGGGTTTTTGCCCGTAACCTCGAACACCTCGTATGCCGTCTTCTTGATAATCTTCGCACGAGGATCATAGCTCTTATATACCCGGTGTCCAAAGCCTTGCAGCAAAACCTTGTGCTCCCGTACCTGCTTGAT
>JAQCGA010000117.1 GCA_027619145.1 bacterium
GAGCACCACATCACGGGCATGTCCGGTAACGGTGGCCACGCCCTTATACGCATCGACCTGCCAAACACGTCGGAAGCCAGAACTCTGATCAAGGAACTCGGCGATGCGTTTGCCAGGAAGTTTTCCGACCCGCGAGACGAAGGCACACCGCAGGTATATGACCCTCCCCGCGTAGGCCTGGACAGTTCTGTTTACAACCCCGCCCGCATCTGGAAGCTGCCCGGAACCGTCGCCATCAAAGGCGACCCCGTGCCCCACCTGGGCAGGGTGCATCGCCGGGCAACTGTGGATCTTCAGGAGGTCACGCCGGCAGACCTGGGAGGGTTGCGATGAAAGGTACGCTCACCGATCTAAAAAACGCCCTCCAGCAAGATGCGCCGGCGAGAATGCCAAAGCCCGGAAGATTGAGGATGCGACCTTTGCGGGGGGAGGTCCGGTTTCGGCCAGCGGCGGTGCTGGAGTTTGTGTTCGATTCCATTCAAGAATAGGCGGGGTAACTGATGCCACAATTGCAGGGGCTCCTGTTGGTTCAGTCCCGCCAAAGACCAACGCCACCGGATGGCACGGCTGATGAACTCGAAATACCCAGGCCCCAGAAGTTTATCGTTTGGAGTAGCATATCCGCAGCGGAAGAGATTGAGAACTCACACCTTGGAAAGGGAGAAACCATGAAAAACTTACCCGATGGCGTAGGATTCGAAAAGAATATTCAACCCGATTTGTTGGAAGTCCAACCGGGAACGAGGGGCAAGATAGACCTCGAGGGGCTCCGCCTCAGCCAGGATTTCCACTCCATCATCGGCGTGAAAAAGGCCCTTCTGACCGTGCCGGTGAAAAAACCAGACCGTCAGTGGTTCGTCCGTACGCACCCGGATACGGCGTTCCAGCTGACGACCGCAGTGCTGGAATTGAAGGAGGAACAGGAAATATACCTGCTGAGTAAGGACCTCTGGACGGAGCTTCCCGGCGAGATCATTCCGAAAATCTTTTTCACCAGTATCAACCGGCAGGGGGTTGTCTTCTTATGGCCCATACGGCTGCCAGGTGAAGAGGGAAACATCGATGACTGGAATAGATCGGCCCTCGAAGCGGCTGAGATGGCGCGGTCCGGGTGGATACGGCTGGCGGCAAACCGCTCCCTCGGGGCCTATGACGTGTTCGAGGCCACCGGTGACTTACCGGAACCGGAATGGAACCTCACAGAGTTTCAGGACCTGGTGAATACAGCTTTTAAGGGCCGATATATTGAGGACTTAGAGCACCCCGTTTTGCGGAGATTGCGGGGGGAGATCTAATGCAAATCGGACCCTATCAGTATCGGCAGGTGTGGGTTGCGGACTTCGAGTTCTCCGCGCCCGATGGTGAAAACCCGAATCCAGTATGCCTGGTAGCCCACGACCTGGTGAGTCACCGAATAATCCGCATCTGGGAAGATGAATTGAAACAGATGGAGCGCCCACCATACGACACTGGACCACACAGCCTGTTTGTGGCCTATTATGCCTCTGCGGAACTCGGCTGCCATCTGGCGCTGAATTGGCCGCTGCCGGGGGACGTGCTGGATCTGTATGTGGAATTCAGGAACATGACAAACGGATTGCCACTACCTTGCGGCGCCGGCCTACTTGGCGCAGCAGTGTATTACGGTTTGAGTGGTGCTGGAACTCTGGAAAAAGAGGAGATGCGAGAACTGGCCATTCGTGGAGGCCCCTGGACACGGGCGGAGCAAACAGCTTTGTTGGACTACTGTGAAAGCGACGTGGCGGCTCTGGCGCAATTGCTTCTTCAAATGATGCCGAATATCGACCTCCCCCGCGCCTTGCTGCGGGGCCGATATATGAAGGCGGCCGCCCGCATGGAAAATACCGGAGTCCCAATAGATACCGAAAGCTTGGGAACTCTACGCTCCAGGTGGACGGAGATACAGGATGGGTTAATAGGCAGAATAAACGCCCACTATGGGGTATTTGAAGGCCGCACATTCAAGAGGGAGCTTTTTGCGCGATGGCTGGCAACCAATAACATCCCCTGGCCGAGGTTGGAATCCGGGACCCTGGCCCTGGATGATGATACTTTCCGTGAGATGGCCCGCGCACATCCAGCCGTCGCACCCCTTCGAGAACTACGGGTGTCCCTTTCTCAGTTGCGTCTTAACAAACTGGCTGTCGGTTCGGACGGCCGCAACCGGTGTTTGCTTTCTGCTTTCAGAGCGAAAACGGGTAGGAATCAACCAAGCAACGCGAAATTTATCTTTGGTCCGGCTGTGTGGCTACGCAGTTTGATTCGGCCTGACACAGATCACGGACTGGCTTATATCGATTGGTCCCAGCAGGAGGTGGGAATTGCCGCTGCGTTATCCGGGGATGCCAATATGATGAAAGCCTACCACAGCGGGGACCCCTATCTTGAGTTCGGGAAACAAGCTGGGGTAATACCCGAAGGGGGCACGAGACAGGCACACAGCCACCTCAGAGACCAGTTCAAGGCTTGTGTCCTGGCTGTTCAATACGGGATGGGTGAAAGATCTCTGGCGTATAGGATCGACCAGGACACGGCACAGGCTCGGGAACTGCTACGGATGCACCATGAGACCTACCCCACGTTCTGGCGATGGTCGGATGCCGCTGTGGATCACGCAATGATCACCAATACCCTGCACACAGTTTTCGGATGGACGGTTCATACCGGACATAGGCCAAACCCCCGAAGTTTGAGGAACTTCCCCATGCAGGCAAATGGCGCCGAGATGTTACGCCTGGCCTGCTGCCTGGCGACGGAACAGGGTGTCCGGATCTGCGCCCCCGTTCACGATGCCGTATTGATCGAAGCCCCTTTAAGTGACCTGGACACCGCCATCCAGATCATGCAACAGGCGATGGAGAAGGCCAGTGATATTGTTTTGGGAGGTTTTCGGTTGCGTTCGGATGTCAAAACCGTCCGCTGGCCCGACCGTTACATGGACGAACGAGGACGAAGGATGTGGGAGACAATACAGGAGGTTTTAGCCGATCAGAGCGCCTATGCCGTCGGGTGAACCTGTGCGCTGGCGCACACCAACCTGTGCGCTGGTGCAACATTACCTGTGCGCTGGCGCACACCCGTCCTATCTAATCATGTATGTACTCATGTATCTTTAGTACAAATACCCCCTTGGAAGAAGGTGAAGTTTTTTGGATGGAGAGATCTCTTTAGCGGAAGTGTCTGGTCCCCCGGTTGATGTAACCAACACCATTCGGGAGAAACCATTCCGGCCAAAACCCGGAAAACGCTTTCTGAAAGGCCCTATTCCGATGGGTTGGTTAGAACAAGCTGCAAGTTTACCGGGAAAGGCTTTGCACGTTGGGATATGGCTCTGGCATTGGCACTTTATCAAACGCAGCCCGAAGATCGGCTTGTCGGTGAAAAAGTTGGAGAGTTTCGGCGTGGAGCGGCATTCGGCCTACCGGGCATTGAAGGCACTGGAACAAGCCAAACTTGTATCCGTTGACAGACACGCAGGCCGGAGTCCTCTTGTCACACTGAGAGCCATCGAATGAGTCTGGACGCCCAGGCCCGAAGATGCGGCGGAGGGGCTGCGCGATTTTCGATCTACGCCGCACAAGAGAGCGAGTTAAGCTGCCTAAAACCACGTTCTCCCTCTTGTGGGGGGAGAACCCCGGCAGACACAAAAAAGCACCTTACTTTTGCATCGGTAGGGCAATGTGTCTACCTTAACACAAAACCTGTCTGGCGGTGTTAACATAGAATGGCGTGGGAAACACGACAAGGAAAAGGCCAATACTACACACGTTCCAAATGGATGGACGGCAAGGTGGGCCGCGTGTACATCGGCTGCGGGCAAAAGGGAGAGCAGGCCGCACGTAGGGACGCGCTGGAGCGAGCAGGACGAGAGCGGTTGCGTAACCTGGCCGCTGAGATCGAGCAGGCGGAAAAGGCTCACCTGGAGGCCCTGGAGCGTCCTCTGAATGATCTGGAAGCCGTGTGTGGGCTACTGATGGCGGTGGCTATGGAACTTGCTGGATACCACAAACCGAAACGGTGGAAATGGAGACGCAGGCGTGGAAGTTGAAAGAGCCGAAAAAGCCGAACTGCTGGCAAGGCGAGCGATCGCCGGAGATGCGAAGGCGCTGCGGAAGCTGAAGCGGGTAAGCCCCCAGGTGTTTGAGCGACTGCTGGATGGTTACGCCGACTTGGGCAAGCAGACGCAGACTGCGCTGATCGAGGCCATATATCTGAGAAGGTGGGGCGACCACGTAGAAGGCGACCGGCTGGCGGTGGCGTCACTGGAGCGGCAGGCGGAAGAAATGCGGGAGTTGCTGTTTGAGGTCCACACGACGCCGCTGGAACGCCTCCTGGCGGACCGTGTGGTTTGCTGCTGGCTGGCCGTTTCACAGGCGGATATAGATGCTGCAAGCTGGCCTGAAAACCGGTTCTCCGAAAACATTCAGAAGTATGTGGACCGCGCACACCGCCGGTTTTCGAGGGCCTGTAAGGACCTGGCGACGGTCTCCCGGCTCCTGGGGCCGGTGGTGCAGGTCAACGTGGCGAGAGAGCAGAGAATTGCGAATATCTTTTCAGGGGGCGAAGGGTGAACACGCACTTCACCAAAGTAGTCGGCAAACAGGACCAGGCGCCTGGACTGTTCTGCCGGATCCGTAAAGGAAGTGAGGCTGTGCCCCGTAAGGAATTGCGCGCTCTGGCCTCCCGGATGGGTCGGAGGCCTCGAGAAGAGGGTTTGGTGGAAAAACGCGAGATAGCGTAGGGTTTTCTGGATTCTGGGACGTTCTTGCGGGTTATTGGTGGCAGCTCAGTGCTGCTTGACCCGGATCTGATGCCTGGGGTCAGGCTGCGCAAGCCGGGCTGACTTCTCAACCCGATCACCTGTGGCCAACGCCAGGAGGAAAACGCTCCCCCCCCGGAGGGATATTTTGTTGTTCATCCCCGGTTCCAGCCCTATATTCACCTCAGGCAGGTCTTGATGTTGGGTTCCACTTCAGTTCGATGCGCAGACCGGGAGGGGCCGATAAACGCCTCCGGACAGAACCACTTTCATTCTTCTTTCGTGATGGGCCGCACGCTACAGGTGCGGCTTTTTGTCTGTACGGGAGGGAGCGACGGTGAAAACACGCAGACTTTTCCTTTTGATGCTTCTGACGGTCTTCCTGGCGCCGGGTCTGCTCCAGGCGCAGACGGCTGCTGACGCCGACTTCAACGGCAACGGCACGGTGGACTTTTCTGACTTCATCCTTTTCGCACAGGCTTACAATTCCACTCAGACCAGGTACGACCTCAACGGCAACGGCACGGTGGACTTTTCCGACTTCATCCTGTTCGCCAGGGCGTACGGACAGAGGACAGGCCAGGAAGATAACAGCCTCACCGTGACGCTGTCCGGCAGCACGACGATGGACCTGGTCTACATCCAGCCGGGGACGTTTACGATGGGTTCGCCGGAGGATGAGGAGGGACGAGACAGCATCGAAGGGCCACAGCACGAGGTGACCATCAGTCAGGGGTTCTATCTGGGCAAATACGAGGTAACGCAGGGGCAGTGGCAGGCTGTGATGAGGACGACACCGTGGTCGGGACAAGACTTCGTGCAGGCAGATCCAGACAACCCGGCTGTGTATGTGTCCTGGGACGACGTGCAGGCATTTGTTCACAAGCTGAACGTGACAGCAGGGGACTCTCTGTACCGGCTGCCGACAGAAGCCGAATGGGAATATGCGTGTCGCGCGGGAACCACCTCACGGTGGTCGTTTGGAGATGATGAGAGTCAGTTAACGGAGTATGCGTGGTATATTGAAAATGCCTGGAATGTGGGTGAACGATATGCGCACAGGGTAGGTACGAAGAAACCAAACCTGTGGGGATTATATGATATGCACGGGAACGTGTATGAGTGGTGCCAGGATCGGTTTGGGTCTTATTCGAGCAGTGCGCAGACAGATCCACAAGGGCCGTCATCGGACTCGGACCGTATTGTTCGGGGTGCTTCCGTCTCCTTCGGCGCCCGGCACCTGCGGTCGGCGCATCGCATCTCTGGCGCCTCGCCGTCCGCCCGCATCTACGACCTCGGTTTTCGTCTGTTGAGGCGGGCCAGATAACACTCTGCACTTTTACGCTGTTACCCTTTTGGGATTCAAGCCTTTGGGTGGTTGTGAGGCCATGAAGGGCCTCATAACGATAAAAAGCCCACTGAAGTAGGATGGGAGATAAGAAGCCCCGCAGAGGCACGGAAATTCAACGACCTGGGGAAGTCGTCCGATGCGATTCCTGATTTTCTTCATTATAGTGGCAACTACAGCCACTCAATTCGCGCTGTCTGGATGGGCTGAAGCCGGCACCGGTTGGGGGCGATCTGCGCCGTTCCAGGTGGATACGCGAGAGGGCCAGGCTACGCGACACAGCTTGAGACTGCCTGAGGAGAAGAATCCGGATCGTACGGTGGATCACGAACCTCTGGTTGCCTGGACATTCTCGCCTCCCTGGACAGAGGATGTGCAAACAGCGTATCAGTGCCGCGTGATGTTGGGGCAAAATCCTGTTTGGGACAGCGGCAAGGTCGCATCCGGTGAAGCAAGGGCGGTTTTTCGGGGGGCCGCATCCCAGTTGAAAGATGGAGAGGCCCGCACGGCACAGATGCGCGTGTGGAACCGCACGGACAAAGAGAGCGCCTGGGCCAATTTAACATTCCGGATGAACAGGGTGCCGCCTGCGCCGGGGAACCCGCGACCTCTACCCAACGATGCAATTGAGACTGATGAGCCTGCGCAGATCGCTTTCTGGGACCTGGGCGTCGATGCCGACGGCGATTCGCTTTTCGTGACTCTTCTGGGCGATTTGAATGCGCAGACACCACGGACGGTGCGCAGCCTGCTGAGCAATACCTCGGGTGCGCTTGCAGGGCTATCGCGCGACGGCACCTATGTGTGGCAGGTGGTGGTGTCCGATGGGTATGAAGAAACGAGAGGTCCGGTATGGTCGTTCTCTATCCGGGGTTCAGCGCCTTTGGCGCACATCCGGACCGTGCGGGTCAATGGTGAGGCGATTGACGAAGGCGCCCAGGCTGTTTATGCGCAACTGGGTACTGATCGGTTGTCGTTTTCCGGCTCATGGGATATTCGGGGCAATCCGGCCAAGACGATTGTTGCCCACCACTGGACACTGCGGTCGCTTGAATCGATGGGTGCGGTAGAGAACACCTTGAGTACGGCGTCTGCATTCGAGGTTGACGCGCTGGAGATCGGATCCGGCACGTTTCGCCTGATTTACAATGTAACGGACTCAGAGGGAAATGTCGGGGTGTCTGATTCGATGACCGTGAATGTGCGGCCCGATGTGGGCCAGGCCATCATTGTGGCTGGAGGGTATCAGGGCGATAACTGGGAGGTGTTTTTCAACTATACTACCAGTGTTACCAACAATACGTACAACTTGCTGGTAAACCGGCGGAGGTACAGTCCGGATGCGATCACCTATCTGAATCCGGTTCCCTGGGATAAAACGAGTTATTCCCAAAGCGTCCGTGTGAGTGATACGAATATGTCTGTTGAGCGACTGGGAACAGCGATCGACTCGGTATCAAACAGAAATGTGAAACAGAAAATACCGCTGCTGATCTTTCTGGCGGGTCATGGCGGGGAGGGCGTGTTTTACCTGAGTGATGAGGAGGAGTTGAAGGCAGCCGAGGTTCGGCGCTGGTTTGATGATTTGAATGAAAAAAAACGCATCGAACGAAACCTGGCCGATTTGAATGCGATCTTTCCGGGAGAGGTCGTCATGGTTGTGGATTTTTGCTATTCGCGCACATTTCTGGAACAGATCTCCGGGCCGGGTCGGGTAATCGTCGGCAGCAGTTCCAATCGGGTGGCTTCGGTAAGCAAAGGAAAGTCGTTCGGTTCTTTTTTCTTTGAGGGAGTTTCCAAAGGCTGGGATGCGTTTCGCAGTTTTGAATCGGCGCGAGCCCGAATCAAAGCGTCGTTCGATCAGGAACCCTATATCGACGCCGACGGCGATCAGACGCCGATTTACGACGTTTCGGGCAAACGGAATCCCGGCACCGAACGCGATGAGCAGATCGCACGCAGCATTTTCATTGGAGGTGAATTCCTCAATTTGAGTCGCCTGCATCCTGAAATCGACACCCCCGCCCTGCAAAAACAATCCGACGGCAGGTATGTACTGACGGCGATGGCCGACAAGGAACTGACTCTGTCCCTTACAACGGTGCCTCAGGCTTTCGATCCCGAGGCATTTGGAGGTTTTCCAGAACAAACGATGACAGTTCAGGATAGCGTGCAGGACGGCAATAAGCAGTTATATCGGATTGTCTGGACACCGCCTGGATCGGGCGCTTATGTGCTTCTGGTGCAGGGTGTGGATAACCTGAATAATCTGGCCGCCCATCGGGCCGTCGAAGTAACGGTGGAAGGTGCCGGATTGGTGGGAGACTTCAACGGATATGGACAGGTTGGGTTCCCGGATTTTGTGCTGTTTGCCAGGCAGTATGGAAAGACGCGGGAGAGTTCCGGGTGGGATGAACGGTTCGATCTGAATGGCGATGGTGAGGTGGGGTTTCAGGATTTTGTGATTTTTGCAAGTGTGTATGGAAAGGCGCCGGTTGCGGCGAAGTCAGTCATTCCGGCTCAGCAGCAACCCCGTTGATGACACCATCTCAATTTCACGGGCACTGACCACATCGTGGCCACGGCTTCGTAAAACGTGAGCCAGAGTCTGCGAAATGTCTTCGTCGAGGTACAGCTTTATTTCATCCACGGCCTGTCCCGGTGTTCCGGCCGGATGGAAGCCTCCGTATTTTGTTCAATCAAGTGGTCGATTTCAGAAAAGTCAATGGGATCAGGTGTTCTCGAAATACCGTGAATGCCAGAAACTCAGATGTTTTCCACGTTGGCCGCAGGGGAGTGGTCTCCGCGCCCGTCTTCTATGGGGCCGGGTGGGGAACGTGCCAACGTGTCGCTTTTGTAGAATTGAATGTGGTGCTTCCGGGATCCAAAGTGGGAGTCCCGCAGGGGCTTTTTGACCGTAGCGCGGGGGTTCACCCCCGTGCGGTCCCGGTCATCTGTTACCAGGTTTCGAACTGCTGGCTGACCAGGTGAGGATAAAAGGTATGTGCCGAACAACTTTAACATTGATAATGATCCTTTTCTGGACAGCAGTCTGTTTTGCGCAGTCGCCAGAAGTAGAGCCGAATGGCGGACAGAGTTCTGCAAATCTGCTCACACCAGGAGTTCAGATCCAGGGTTCCTTTTTCTCATCTGTGGATATTGATTATTACAGGTTGGAGTTG
>JAQCGA010000118.1 GCA_027619145.1 bacterium
ACACGCGGCTGTGGATGTGGCCCGAGGGTTGCCGGCCGGGAAACAGGTGGTTGTGGTTTTGCCGGATACCGGTGAGCGGTATCTGGGCGCGTTCTTATTCGCATAGGTCTGGCTTAGAGATAAAAAAAAGCTCCGGTAAGTTTCACCGGAGCTTTTTTTGTATTCAGAGACTCGATTAAAGCGCACTGATCTTGCGTGCAAGCGAGGATTTAAACCGGGCGGCCGTATTTTTGTGCAGGACACCTTTTCGTGCGCTTCTGTCAATGATCGAGAGGGCGACCGGAAGCAACGCTTCGGCTTGTGCCTTATCCGTGGTTGTCTGGATTTTTTTCAAGGTAGTACGCAATTGAGAGCGGACCACTCGGTTACGGGCACGGGCTCTCAGGTTCTGCCTGAGCCGTTTATGGGACGATTTCAACTGGGGCAAGGAACCGACCTCCTTCAGGTTGTTTCCAAAAACTGTATTCGTTGACTGGCTGCAACATAAACCATCTGGTTTCTGCCGCAGTGCCGTGTTACAGACACAGCACCCAGAGCAACTTTGAATGTTTAACAATAAGAGAGGCTAAATTTAACAAGATCAGGTCGTTTGCACAACTATTTTTTTCTAAGCGTCTGACAGGTGGCCTGAGCCTCCAAAGGCTTGGGGATCATTTTCAGGAAAAGAGGCTAACGTTCTGGTGCGCGTTGCCGATAATATAGACAGGAGTGCAGAGCAAGTACTGATTGTTTGTATTTTGGACTGAGAGGGTGAATATGGCGTTCTGGGTGATACCTTTTGCCGGTTTTGCGTTGTTCGTTCTGGGCGGATTGTCTTTGATGGTTGTGGAATACCAGGACCAGAAGGTTCGTCGTTTCGAGGAATTCCGACGGACTCACTGAGGCTGTTTATCAGTTTGTTTTATATGATGATACAAAGGGCGCAGTTTTTGCGCCCTTATTTTTTTGCCTTGTCTAGACATTCTGCGAGCCGTTCGCGGGCAAATGACTCAATTGCCTCATCTCCCGGCCAGCGGTCCAGGAAAGCCTGGTAGGTTTCGGCGGCAAGCGCATAGCGCCCACTTTTGTCGTAAATGGTGGCCAGGTTGTAGTAGGGATTCGGATAGTTGGGATCAAAGGCAATCGCCTGGCGAAAGGCCGTTTCGGCGCCTTCGACGTCCCCGGATGCCTCGAGGGTAAGCCCCAGTCCCCAGAAAACGAGGGGTTCGCCGGGCTTCAATCGGGCAGCGATACGGTAGTGCTCTATTGCTTTGGGAAACTGGTTTTGGCGGCGGTACAGGTCTGCCAGGTTGTTGTGCGCCTGGGCGACCCCAGGATCTGTTTCCAGGGCTTTCTGGTAGTACACCATTGCGCTGTCCAGCAGGTTTCGGGTTTTAAAAATATTGCCCAGGTTGTTGTTGGCACCCACATCGGAGGGGTTGCTTGCCAGGACGAAGCGGAACTCCTGCTCCGCGCCCGTCAGGTCCCCCATGTTCTTATACAGGGCACCCAGGTTGTTGCGAATGACAATGGAATTCGGATCTATTTCCAGGGCTTTCCTGTAGGCTTGCTGCGCTGTGGCATAATTGCCTTCCCGTTTGAATAGAACCCCGAGACCGTTATAGGCGTACCAATTGTGTGGTTCGTAGGCCAGGGCCTGCTGATAGGCTGCTTTGGCCTGATCGTACTCCTGTGATTTTTCCAGGGCTCGCCCCCGAATCACAAGTGCGTGGGGGCGGAAGATGCCGTAGTTCATCGCGCCGTTTGCCTGTGACAGAATTTCGGGCCAGTCTTCCTGGTCCTGTCCGAGGATCGCGTGCAGGTAGTGGTGGTCGAAGTTGATTTGTCGGCGGGTGAGTTCCAGACTGCCACCCAGGAGAGCGAGTAGAAGAGCCGGGCAGGCCAGACCGGCGATGCGGGGAACGAAGTGAACTTTGCGGTGCGTAGTTGCTCCGGCGATGAGACCCAGGAGAAGGTACTGAAACATCATGGCCTGGGGGCGTTCCCTGGGGAAGCTGAACAAGGCGTGGCCCAGTGTGGCAAGAAGGGCCACGGCAATGGCAGGGGCGGCGATACGCCAGAAGGCGTCCGGGCGTCTGGCAAGGGAAAACAGGCAGTAGAAGGCTGTTACGAGAAGCCATAGATAACAGAGCAACCCGGGAAGACCGTATTCGGCGGCGATCCAGAGATAGTCATTGTGTGGGCGGCGTGGAGAAGAACTGGGGCGAATCATGGCACCGCGATCGTAGGCAGGGTAGATGCGTTTCCAGCCTCCTGGACCAACGCCCAAGACAGGGTGGTCCAGGATGAGTTCAAGGGTTCGGTTCCACATGGTCAGGCGGCCGCGGTCTGTTTTTCCCGTAGCGATCGAGAAAACGGTAGAGGCAACATCGGCTTTTTTTTCGTCGAAGCGCTGAAGGCCGGTGTCTGTAAACCGGGCGGGCAGGGCGGCAAGAATGACAAACACGGCCAGGAAAACGGCTGGCAGGACGATGCGCTTTCCTGTGAGCAAGGGTCGGAGTGCCTGGAAAAAGTTGGTTCGTAGGCCAGGGTGAAACAGGAGCAGTGCGCCGGTGGCCAGCAGTGCCCCCGTAAGCCCTACCCATGCGCCGCGCGTACGGGTGTATATTAAAAAGACTCCCATAAGTGCTGCGGCCATACTGGAAAGAATTCTTCCTGCGGTGTTTCTTGCTGTGAGAAAGTGAAGCCCTGCGAGGGGCAACGCACAGACGAGATACATGGACGCAAAATTTCGATAGCCGAAGGTGGCGCTTGGGTGGCCGTTGGTCGGGATGTCCTGGAAGAAGAGATTGTGGTACTGCAAAATGCCGATGCTGGCAATAACAAGTCCTGTGCAGGTGTTGGCCCACAGCAAAGGAGGGAGGCGTTTGAAGGGCAGGGCATGGGCAGCAAGTAGAAACAGGCCGGTAAGCGCGAACTGGTAAGAGAGTTCAACCAGCGCGTCCAGCAGATGTGTGGTTTGGAAGAGAGAGAGACAGGCGATGCCGGTATAGCAGAAGAGCGGAAGGTTCAGTGGGTTTGAGGCGAAGGTGAAACGACGGCCCCACCCGGTTTGCGCCAGCCAGCCGAAGGCGGCCAGGCCAAGGCAGAGGTAGAGAGCCAGCAGTTTGGGCAAGAGCGAATATTCGTAGATGTCTTTAACGTAGATGAGTGGAACGATAACCAGCATCAGGCAGAGTGCGCCTGTGGTGAGGAGTTCCGGGATTCGGGTATTGTGGTTCATAGGTTTACTCTGCGATTCTGGTGGAGAGATTGGCGATTCGGGTGCGGACGGTTTCCGCGTGGCGGGGGTCGCCTGTCCAGTGGCGGAGAAAAGCCCGGTAGGCATCCAGGGCTTCGGGTACGCGGCCACTGCGGGCATACAGTTCACCCAGGGCAACGTAGAACTGGGCATCGTTGGGACTTAGATCGACGGCTTTGAGACAGGCCTGGAGCGCGCTTTCTGTTTGGCCGGTTTGCATATAAAGCAAGGCGAGGTTGTACCAGACGTCGGGCAGGTTAGGTACCAGTTCCAGTGCACGGGTGTAGGCGGCAATGGCTGCCCCGGTTTTCTCCAGGTTCTGGCACGCAATGGCCATGCCGTTGAGTAGCTGGATATCGTAGGGTCTGGCTTGGAGGGCCTGGGTGTATAGTTCGAAGGCAGATGTGAACTGACCGGTCTGGTTGAGCGCAAAACCTCTCAGGTGGAGCACTTCCGGGTGGAATCGTCCGGCGCGGATTGCCGTGCCGGTTTCGTGAACAGTGTTTAGCAGATCCCCCCGGCGCTGGGCTGCTGTGGCCCGGTGCATTCGGGTTTCGAACTGTGCGAAGCGGATGCCAATTCCGGCCTGGAGCAAGAGCAGCAGCAGAAGGAATAAGCCGACTGTTTTGGCTGCGACTCCTCTGGCAAACCGGCTATTTGAGGCTGGGTGTAACGTGCCGAGAAGCCCGAGGGTGAGCCAGAAGAAAACGGTGGGGGCCATTCGCTCGCGGGGAAACGAAAAGAGGCTGTGCACGGAAATGGCCAGAAGGCCGGCCAGGCAGGCGGCGGCAATACAGCGCGTTTCGAGGCTGGGCGACCGGAGTAATGTCCAGCCAACCGAAAAGGCGGTTACCCCCAGCCAGAGATAGGCCAGGAAGCCCGGCAAACCGGTTTCAGAGAGGATGCCTAACAGGTCGTTGTGGGGACGTTCTGGAGCGGTGTCAAAACGGATTCGGTCTCCGTGGTCGTAGTACGGATAGTGGACGGACCAGTTCCCCAGACCCACGCCGAGTACCGGATGATGGGCGACCAGGTCCAGGGTATTGCGCCAGAGAAGCAGCCGACCCCGGTCTCCACCCGGACGGAAGATGGACGCCACAGCAGTTCCGGCGTCTTCTTTTTTTTCATCGATACTTTGTGGGCCAAATTTGGCCAACCCTGTGGGAAGCAGTGTCAGGAGGACCGTTGTTACAAGGGCGAGACCCAGGATTATTTTTTTGAATCGTAGGTCCGGAAACCGGTTTTTGGCCCGATTGAGAACCAGCGCGAGGGTAGTGAACAAGACTGCCACAACCAGGCCGAGCCATGCGCCGCGTGTACGCGTGTAGAAGAGGAAAGCGAGCATCAGGCTTGTGGAGATCGAAGCGATTGTTGTCCATCGGCGAGACGGTGCGATTCCGGCGAGGACCACGCCGAAAGGGATGCTCTGGATCAGGTACATGGCGGCGATATTTCGATAGCCCAGAGTGGCACTGGGCAGGCCTGCGGAAGGAATTGGGAAAGGTTGCCAGCCCAGGTGTTGCGAAATGCCCAGCAGGGCAATAGAGAGTCCGGCGAGGATCCAGGCACAAAGGACGAGGGGAATGTGTTTTGAATTCAGGCGGTTAATCACAAGAAAGAAAAGGGTGAATCCACCCAGGAGTTTGACGAGTTCGAGCAGTCCGGCTACTGAATCGAGTGCGTGCAGGAGAGAGAGTGCGCTCAACAGAAGATAGACGAGTGCAGGCAGGCCCAGGGGAGACAGACGAATTGTCTGAATGCCGGTGGCTACCCATCCCAGGAGTAAGGCGATGAGTGCTACCTGGAGAAGAAGGAGTCTGGGCGGAAGCGTATAGTCGCGCATTTCAGTCCAGTACGCCAGAGGAAGCACAAAGACCAGTGTGCACAGGATCAGTGCAGGCGTGCGCGATGCCGATGGTTGCCCGAGATTCGGCACTCAGGGGATTCCTTTCAGGTTCCGGAGTTTTTGTCGGGTGAGTTCGATAAAACGTTCGTCGCCTTGCCAGGTGCGCAAGAAGGTTTCGTAAGCGGAAACAGCACGATGCGTGTCCAGTTTTGCAGCGTAGAGGTCGCCCAGGTTGTGGTGCACGCGGGCATAGGTGGGACGCAAGGAGAGGGCTTCTAAATAGGCTTGTTCTGCGTCATCCAGCCTGCCCAACCGTACAAGGACCGCACCCAGATTATTTGATACGACCGGATCGTTCGGTGCAAAGTGCAGTGCCTGGCTGTAGGCTGTTGCCGCGGCTTCAAAGTGGTTGTTTGCCTGAAGCGCATTGCCCAGGCTATGATAAAGGTCTGGCGCGTCCGGTGTAAGCGCAAGGGCTTTGCGGTAGGCTTGTTCGGCTTCATCCCAGCGGCCGAGTTGAAGCAGGTTGTACGCCAGGCCCTGCGCTGCATCGGGAGACCGTGGAAATAACCGATGTTCGATTTCGTACTGCTGGGCAGCCAGATCGTACTGGCCCAGATTTTCGTAGGCAGCGGCCAGCGCCGCATGGCCGTCGTTGGGCTGGTAGCGAAAGGCTTTGTGGTAGGCTTGCACGGCGTCTTCGGAATGTCCCTGTGCATCCAGGGCCCGGCCCTGGAGCAAAAGGGCACGGTGGTTAAACGAACCCCATTCCAGGGCTTCTTGTGTTGCCTGGGCAACGCGAGGCCAGGCTTGTTGTCTCCAGGCAATGACCGCCTGGAGGTAGGGGGCATCGAAACGAATCTGGCGGTATGTGGTATACAGGGCGAGACAAAGTAGAAGCACTGCCAGGCCAAGTGCTGGAAAGAGGAGGCGCGGTGTGGCTCTTCTTTGTTTGTGGACCGTGCCCAGCAGCACGGGAGCAGTGCCCAGCCCCAACCAGAAGATAAAGGAGGGTGCGATACGCTCTTTGGGAAAACTGAAACAGCTATGGCCGATCAGTGCCAGGATGCCCAGTGCGATGCCGAAGGCTCGTACTGTATCCGGTGTCCATTGTGCGGTGCGTAACGCACGCCATGTGGTTCGAAAAAAGACAAACAGCAACCAGGCGTAACAGGCAAACCCCAGGAGGCCAATTTCGGATAGAATCCAGAGCAGGTCATTGTGCGGGCGCTGGGGCGCGGCGTTGGCTGTGATCCAGTCGCCCCGGTCATAAAGAGGATAGGCAACCTGCCAGCTTCCCAGGCCTACGCCCAGGAACGGATGGTCCCGGATCATTTCCAGGGTGTGCTGCCAGAGGGTGAGACGACCGCGGGCATCGGCAGAGGAGAACGCGGCTTCCAGGGCTGTGAGTGTGTCGGTTTTCCGTTCGTCGAAACGGAATTTGCCTTCTTGTTGCATGCGGTGAGACAGGGTTGCGCCCCCCGCAAGGATCAGCAGGCAGCATGCGATAGTGAGCATGCGACGGCGCGCGCCGGGTGTTTGGGTTGGGCCTATGTTGTGGCGGAGGCGAAACCAGAGGAGGATAAGAGCGCCAACAAAAAGAGAAAGTCCGAGACCGAGCCAGGCACCCCGGGTGCGTGTATAGACCAGGAAGAGGGTCATCAGGGTGGCCGATGTTGCCCAGGCGATGAGGCCGTTGCGAGAGGCCGAGGCCCAGGCGAACGTTATGACTGGAGGAATAGAGGCCACGAGGTAACTGGCGGCAAAATTGCGATAGCCGAAAGTGGCGCTGGGGTTGCCCACCGTAGGGACCCAGGAGAATGCCCACCCGAAATACTGGGCGATCCCGATACAGGAAGCAGCGGCTCCTGTGGCGGCGCTTACGGCCCACACGGTGCGGATTGCCGGAGATGGTAGTGTGGCGGCAATCCGCATCAGAACGAGGAAGGTGAAGAGTCTCCCGGCCTGAACCAGACCTTCGACGGGATTGGTTGCCCAGAAGACAGATGCGATGGACAGGCCTACGTAACACAGGGCCGGGAGGACGAGCGGGTGTTTTGTAAGGGATGAATATTTTCGCAGGCTGATTGCCCAGCCTCCCAGCCCGACCAGGAGTAGGACCTGGAGCAAGAAGAGACGTGGGAGCAATGCAAACTCGAACAAGTCTGGCCAATAGACGAGAGGAATCAGGGCCGCGCAAAGGGCCAGAACCGTTGTGCGGGATGGTGCGGAAATCACTGTGCTTCTCCGGTGAGGCGGCGCTGGATTTCGGCAATTCGAGCGCGTGCGGTTTCGGCCTGTTGTAGAGGGCCTGTCCAACTGTTGAGGAAGCGTCTGTAGGCTTGCAAGGCGAGCGGGAAAGCCGTGGTATCCTGGGCTGCAATTTCATAATACGTGTCTGCCAGATTGTGGAGAATCCAGGGTTCGTTGGGAGCCAGTTTCAGGGCTTTTTTGTAGGCAGCAATTGCGCTGTCTGCATGGCCGACGGCCATGTGAGCCAGGCCCAGATTGTTGTAGGTAATCACATTCCGTGGGTCTGGGTTTTTGAGCGAGAGCCTGTATGCCTCGATGGCTGCCTGAACATCGCCACGCTTTTGATACACACCGCCCAGATCGTTGTACACTTCGTAATATCCAGGGGAAATTTCCAGCATTCGCTTGAACATGTCTTCTGCCTGCTCCAGGCTGTCCTGCTGGGCGTAGCCTGCGCCCAGGTCTCCCATCAGTTGGAGTGAATGCGGGTGATGGCGCAATCCTTCTAAATTGTCTGTGCGTGCCTGCTGTAGAAAACCTGCCGCACGGTGTCCTTTGCCCAGAAGGAGGTACACTTGAGGGTCGAACGGCCCATACTGCAACGCGGTGCTTGCTTCGTGCAGGGTAGCCGAAAGGTCTCCTCCGCGATAATATTGATGGGACCTGAGATAGTGTCTATCGAAGAGGACGTGGCGAGAGGTAAACCAGACCGTGGCCAGTAGCAAAACTGGAAGGAGGTACAGGGCCAATTGGGGACGTTGTACCGGGCGGTTTGTACGGCGAAGGCGTGGCCGGGGGGTATCCAGCAGGGCCAGGATGCCCAGAGCCACCCAGAAAAGCAGGGAGGTTTCGGCGCGTTCTCTGGGGAAGCTGAAGAGGCCGTGGCCGAGCATGGCCAGGAGACTTGCGCCAAATGCGGTGGCGTAGAGTGCGCGTTCGGGGCGCCCCGGGGTACGCAAAACGCGTACGACGGAGGCTGCTGCAACCAGAAGCAACCAGAAAAAGGCGGCCAGGCCAGGCAGGCCGAGTTCGGCAGCGATCCAGAGAAGATCGTTGTGTGGGCGTGCGGGTTCGGAGCCGGGTTTGAGCATGTCACCCCCGTCGTACGGGGGATACTGGAAGCGCCAGTTGCCGGGGCCAACGCCGAGGGGATGGTCTGCAATCATTGCGAGTGTATGGCGCCAGAGTGCGAGTCGCCCACGGTCTGCTCCCGGCGTTGTCACGGAAGCCAGCGCGTCTGCGAGTTTCATTTTTTCTTCATCGATGGTACGAGATTGATAGGAGATGACTTGAGGAGGTAGCAGAGCGAGGCCGGCGCAGAAGAGGATGACGCAGACTGAGACGATCAGGCCAGCGCGGGCGCATAATGCACTTCCCGCCACAGCGAACGGTGTTTTCCAATGCCACCTCGCGTGACCGATCAGAAGCGCTGTGAGAATGGCAGCACCTGCCAGCCCGGCCCAGGCACCCCGGCTACGGGTATAAACGAGGAAGACGACCATCAGGCCCGTGGCACATGCGCCGAGGCAGGTATCGCGAAGGTTCTGGCCGCGCAGCCACAGGGCCAGGGCCAGCGGAATATTCATGACCAGGAATGAGGCGGCAAAGTTGCGGTAGCCGAAGGTTGCGGAGGGGCGCCCGCTGGAGGGGAGCCAGCCCATTGGTACTCCACGGCTTTCCAGGATGCCCAGAACGGATACGGCGATGCCTACAACGGCCGCCGCGCGGAGCAGGCTGGAAATGGATGCGGCAGGGAAGGTGGCTACCAGGATGAGGAAGAGCAGGGCAAATGTGAGCTGATGGGAAAGGTCTATGAGTGCAGCCACAGGGTTGAGTGCCTGCGCAAACGCCAGTACGCTCAGGGTTAGATAAACCAGGACGGGCAGATTGAAGCGGGTTTTATGGAATCCCGGAATACGACCGGCCCG
>JAQCGA010000119.1 GCA_027619145.1 bacterium
CGGGGCGCAGCACGCGTACTCCAGGATCTCCTCGGTGGTTTTAACAACCGGCGGCTTACCGTTCTTTGCGGCAAAGGCAACAACGGTGGAGACGGATTCGTCATTGCCGGTATTGCCGCTGCTGCGGGTGCTACGGTCCAAACATTTCTTTTTGCCGCTTCCAATCAAGTTCAGGGCGATGCACGGTTTTATCTGGATCGTGCCCGGGCAAACGGCCTACAGATTGAAGAAATCCTGGAATCAGAACCCCTGCCGCAAGTCGCCAGCGCACTGGAATCTTCCCACGCCATTGTAGATGCCCTCCTGGGCACCGGCATTCGGGGCGGGGCACGAGGCCTCGTGGCAGAAGCCATCCAGCTTCTAAAAAATGCCCGGTGTCCAATCCTTGCCGTGGACATACCGTCAGGGCTGGATGCAAATACCGGTGAAATAAAAGGCCCCTGTGCGCCAGCCACCCGTACCGTGACTTTCGGCCTGCCCAAACGTGGCCTGTTCTTTTATCCAGGCCGGTCGCTATGCGGCCAGGTGCACCTCGTAGATATTGGCCTGCCGTTTAGCGCAGTCAACGCCGAAACGGATAACACCTGGCTACTGGCAGCCGGTGACGCGTCCAGCCTCTTCCCCACCCGTCAGCCAGATGCCCACAAAGGGGATTGTGGCCGGGTCGTCGTTCTGGCAGGATCCGTTGGCCTTACCGGGGCGGCAACCCTTTGCGCCCGTTCAGCGCTTCGGTCCGGTGCCGGGCTGGTTACGGTTGGCGTGCCGGAAAGTCTCAACGACATTCTGGAAGTCAACCTTACCGAGGCAATGACCTGCCCCCTTCCTGAAGTACGAAAGGCCCGTTGTTTGGCCCTGCGTGCCCGAGGAAACATCCAGCGGCTCTTAGAAAATGCGGACTGTGTTGCAATAGGTCCTGGCCTTGGAACCCACAGAGAAACCACAGAACTGGTCAAACGCCTGCTCTCAGACATCCAGATTCCGGCCGTCCTGGACGCAGATGCGCTCAATGCCCTGGCCGGTGAACCTCAGCATCTCAAAAAGCTGGTTGCCCCGGCGGTCATCACCCCGCATCCCGGCGAGTTCAGCCGGCTCACCGGAATCGGAATCAAAGAAATTCGCGCCAACCCGCTGGACCTCGCCCGGGAACTGGCATCCGCCACGGGCGTTACTGTAGTACTCAAAGGCGCACCCACTGTACTTGCCACACCGGATGGTGCAGGCTTCATCAACCCTTCCGGCAATGCAGGTCTGGCTTCAGGCGGCTCTGGAGATGTACTTACCGGGATCATCGCTGCGCTGATTGGCCAGGGGCTGAATACGGCCCAGGCGGCTTGTCTGGGTGTATATCTTCACGGCTTTGCCGCCGATTGTGCCGTACGCAGCCAGGCAGGCCTGATTGCAAGCGACATCGTGGACACCCTTCCCGAAGCAGAACAGAAAATTCGCGCGTGCCAGGATCAAGACCATTATCTTATTGCGCACAAACGCCTCGCACAGGAACAACACCTATGCCCGACATCCGAGACAGCATAGATGAAATGATCGAGGAGTCTTATCTGCTCGGTCTCAGTGAAAATGAAATCAAGGAAGACCTGGATCGCTTTATAGAACTCTGCGGCAGGCTGATACACCAGCACGTGCGCGACCGCAAGCAAATGCAAAAACTGACGGAGAAACTGGCCCGGGCTCGGGCACTGAGTCTGATTGAAGATCATCAGGACGCACCCGGCAGCGAAGGCCTTTTTCCAGATGAAAAAAAAGCGATGCAATCGTCTCGGGAGCGCTTTGCAGAAAAGGTGGCCCGCAACAAACGCCTGATCTTGCGCACCATTCGAGAATGTGACCCGCGTCTGGAACAGCTGGTTGAACAGGCACGATTTCCGGACCGTGCGCCCAGCGATAAGGACCAGCCACTCCCCATTGTTGCACCTGAATCCAGGAGTAAGACCAAAGATCTCTTCCTCAAAACCTGTTATGTCGCCACCTTGCTCTTTATGCTTCTCCTTGTTTACCTGGTTCTCCTGCAAAATGTGTAATGACAAGAATATTTACATCCTCTCCAAAATCGCCTGCGGTTCTCCTGATTTCCGGGGGTTCGCAGGCATTTTTATGAACGCACAGGCAGGTTTTCTTCATACACCTATTTCTTTCTGAAACCGGGGCGCAGAACCCGGAACTCAGGCCCAGGACTGAATATGCCCAAACGTACAGACATCAAGAAAATTATGCTCATCGGCTCTGGCCCCATTGTCATTGGCCAGGCCTGCGAATTCGATTATTCAGGTACCCAGGCCTGCAAAGCGCTCAAGGAAGAAGGGTATACGGTTGTCTTGCTTAATAGCAACCCGGCAACCATTATGACAGACCCTGAAATGGCCGACCGTACCTATGTGGAACCGGTCACACCTGAAATTTGTGCGGCCGTCATCGAGCGAGAACGTCCAGATGCTTTGCTGCCTACGCTCGGAGGCCAAACCGGCCTCAACATGGCCATGGCCCTCCATGCCAATGGCGTTCTGGACCGCTTCAATGTAGAACTGATTGGCGCAAATGCGGAAGCCATTGAAAAAGCCGAAAACAGAGAGCACTTCCAGAAGGCCATGTCCCGCATTGGCCTGGACTCTCCTCGGGGCGGTTTCGCGCATTCTCTCGAAGAAGCCCTCAAAGTGGTGGAAGACATTGGGTACCCCGCCATCATCCGACCCTCCTACACCCTGGGCGGAACAGGTGGCGGTACAGCCTACAACGCCGAAGAGTTCGAAGAGATTGCGGCCCGAGGTGTAGACCTCTCGCCGACCAACGAAATCCTGATAGAAGAGTCCATCATCGGCTGGAAAGAGTTCGAATTGGAAGTCATGCGGGACCTCAACGACAACGTGGTCATCATTTGCTCCATCGAAAACTTTGATCCAATGGGTGTACATACCGGAGATTCCATCACCGTAGCGCCTGCCCAGACCCTCACGGACAAAGAATACCAGGTAATGCGCGACGCCAGTATTGCCGTCATCCGGGAAATTGGTGTAGAAACTGGCGGCTCCAACATCCAGTTCGCACTCAACCCGGAAAATGGCCGCATGGTCATTATCGAAATGAACCCGCGGGTTTCTCGCTCTTCTGCCCTGGCCTCCAAAGCAACCGGATTTCCCATTGCCAAAATTGCGGCCAAACTCGCCGTGGGATATACGCTGGACGAAATCCAGAACGACATTACCCGAGAAACGCCCGCATCCTTCGAACCCACCATTGACTATTGCGTGGTCAAAATTCCCCGATGGACCTTTGAAAAATTCCCCCAGACCCCGGACCTGCTTGGCACCCAGATGAAATCCGTGGGAGAAACCATGGCCATTGGCCGCACATTCAAAGAAGCACTCCAAAAAGGGCTGCGTTCTCTCGAAATTGGCCGCGCCGGTTTCGGAGCAGACGGTAAAGATTTTGACGTAACTCGCCTGGAACGCGCCACATTGGAAAACCGATTGCGCCTACCCAATTCCCAGCGCATGTTTTACATCAAAGCTGCCCTGGACCTGGACTGGCCTATTACAGAAATCCACGACCTGACCGGCATCGATATGTGGTTCCTGGAAAACCTGCGGCAAATTGTTGAAGTTGAGAAAGAACTCGCCGGTTTAATGGCGTAGGGAAACGCCCTCGTCATTTACCACTCTACGGGTACGACAGACCGTACCTTCACCCTATCCCGAACGTTATAAACACATGTCCGCAAAACAAAATACCCTGAACGACCTGCGCGCCCACATTGGCCCCAAGGATCTGCTCAAAGCCAAAACCTACGGCTTCAGCGACCGGCAACTGGCCCACCTGTGGCGTACAGATGAATGGGCGGTTCGTGCCCTGCGCAAAGAACTGGGCATTGTGCCCACCTTCAAAACCGTAGACACCTGCGCGGCCGAATTCGAAGCCTATACACCGTACCACTACTCCACGTACGAAAGCGAAAACGAAGCGGTCCGTTCCGACCGGCCCAAGATCATGATCCTGGGCGGCGGCCCAAACCGCATTGGTCAGGGCATCGAATTCGACTACTGTTGCGTTCATGCAGCCTTCGCACTCAAAGAAGACGGGTTCGAAACCATTATGGTCAACTCGAACCCGGAAACCGTCTCCACGGACTACGATACTTCGGACAAGCTGTATTTTGAGCCTCTTACCGCCGAAGACGTGCTCAACATTGCAGATCTGGAACAGCCCGACGGTGTGATTGTGCAATTTGGCGGCCAGACCCCGCTCAATCTCGCACGAGACCTGGAACGCGGTGGCGTCCGCATTGTAGGCACCTCTCCAGACAGCATCGACCTGGCAGAAGACCGGAAGCGCTTTGGCGCACTCATCAACAGCCTGGGCATTCGTCAGCCAGAAAACGGCACCGCCACCAACGTAGACGAAGCCGTGGCCATTGCAAATTCTATTGGCTACCCTGTGCTGGTACGGCCGTCCTACGTGCTGGGCGGCCGAGCCATGGTCATCGTCTACGACCAGGATACCCTCGCCCGGTACATGCAGGAAGCCATCCAGGCTTCGCCCGAACGCCCCATCCTCATCGACCGATTTTTGGAAGATGCCTACGAATTCGATGTGGACGCCGTGGCAGACAATACGGCCGTGGTCATTGGCGGCATTATGCAACACATCGAAAGCGCAGGTGTGCACTCCGGCGACAGCGCCTGTGTTCTGCCCCCGTACGAAATTTCCAGCGAAAACCTGGCCGAACTCAAAACGCACACCCACGCCCTGGCCCGTGCCCTCAACGTGATTGGCCTGATGAACGTACAATACGCCATCCAGGACGGGCAGGTCTACATCCTGGAAGTCAACCCCAGGGCATCCCGCACCGTACCTTTTGTAAGCAAGACCATTGGTGTGCCCCTGGCCAAGGTGGCGGCCCGTGCCATGGTCGGCCGCACACTCAAAGAGCAGAAGTTTACGGAAGAAGTCGCATTCAACCATATCGCTGTCAAAGAGGCGGTCTTGCCGTTCACCAAGTTCCCCGGTGTAGACACCGTCCTGGGTCCAGAAATGAAATCCACCGGCGAAGTCATGGGCATAGACACCGACTTTGGCCTCAGCTTTCACAAAGCCCAGCTCGGAGCCGGTGTAAGGTTACCCGCTTCAGGAACCGTTTTCATCAGCGTCAACGACCGGCACAAAGAGGCTGTAGCGCCCATCGCCCGGCGTCTGGCGGATTTACAGTTTAAAATTGTGGCCACCGGAGGCACACACGCCTACCTTCAGGCACAAGGAATCCCCTCCGAACCCATATTCAAAATCCAGCAGGGCCGGCCCAATATTCTGGATGCCATTAAAAACAAAAGCATCGCCTTAATGATCAACACACCAGCCGGTGAAATGTCTCAGGCAGACGACGGGAAAATTCGGCAGGCCGCCGTTGTGTACGGCATTCCATACACAACCACGCTTGCGGGTGCATCTGCTGCGGTTTCCGGAATCGAATCTTTAAAGAAAAACGGCACCGTCCGTATCCGGTCCCTGCAAGAATTCCACGCCAATGAGGCTTGATTGTTGTGAAACAAACACTCGGCAACCGGATTGCGCCGCTCTTCCTGCTCTTCGCAGTAGCTTCTCTTTCGGGCTGCGTATATTATAACACGTTTTACAACGCCCTGAAAGGCTACGACGAGGCAGACCAAAGACGGATCGAAACCGAAAATGCGCCCGGAACCCAGGACAAAACACGGGCCATTTATGCGTACCGTGATCTGTACATGAAATCTATCCGGAAGGCCTCCTTTGTACTGGACCGCCATCCGAAAAGCAAATGGGTGGATGACAGCCTCCTCTTAATTGGGAAAGCATTTTACTGGCGCGGTAGTTATACCGAAGCCCTGCTCAAATTCCAGGAACTCCAGAACAACTTTCCCCGCAGTGAACACCTGATGGAGTCCTTTTACTGGCAGGGTCTCTCCTTGTGGGCCGCCGACCGAATTGGAGACGCACGCCCTGTATTGGAATACGTAAGCACAAACGGCGGCGAAGATTTTTCGGGTAAATCTCGGCTGGCCCTGGCGCGAATGGAAGCCGAAGAAGGCAACTACGAAGCGGCCATTACAGCCTACCGGGCTCTGCTTGAAAGCGGCCAACAAAAAAAACTACGTGCCGAAATTTGGCAGGGCATCGGCCACGCCCAGCTTCAAATGAACCTTTTGAGCGAAGCACTCGATTCTTACCGCAAAGTGCTCAAAGCAGATCCAGATATCAAAGTAAATTACCAAACCCGTTTACAAATTGGCCACGTCCTGGAACGCCTGAACAAGCTGGACGAAGCCCTGGTTGAATATAAGAGGATATTGAAAAACAAACGCCTCCGCTCTTACCAACCAGAAGTACAGCTCAAACAAGCCAACGTCTACCGCCTCAAAGGAGACCTGGACACTGCCGTTCAGACCTATGAGTCCGTGATCGAAAACAACCAGCGAACAGACGAAAGCGCCGAAGCTTATTACCGGATGGCGCTCATAGAAAAACAACAGCGTAAAAACATGGTCCGGGCAAAAGAACTGTTTGAAGAATCCCGAAAACAAAAGCCCGGTTCCGAAGCCGGAATAGCCGCCCGGGAATGGGAACAGAATCTTGGAGAAATGCTAAAGCACCAGAAATCCATTGAAAAAGACGACGAAAAAAGCCTGGAAGCCCTGGTAAATCTGGCCGAGTTGTACCTTCTCGAACTCGCCGAACCAGACTCTGCCCTGGCTACCTACCGAAAGGTGCTGGGGCGGATCGATAGCACACACACGGAATTCGCGCCCAAAGCACTCTACGCCATTGCGCTTATTGAAGCAGACAGTCTCAAGAACACCGTGGTTGGCAACAACGCCTTCCTACAACTGATTGATGAATACCCAACCAGTCCTTATGCGGCAAAAGCAAGAGAGCGCCTGCAACAGAACCGTACCGACGACGCCCTGGCCGAAGCCCGCTTTCTGGAGGCAGAAGCGCTCCAGAAAGAAGGGGTGGACCCGGATGCGTACCTTGCCATTCTCCGGCAATTGCCCTCGGAATATCCACGCAGCCTCTACGCGCCCAAAGCACTTTACACCCTGGCCTGGACCTACGAAAACAGGCTTGCAAACCTCGATACCGCTCGTGTGTACTACCGCCGCCTCGTGGACCAGTATCCGCTCACTGCTTTTGCTCGCGTGGCCGAACAAAAGCTCGAAGGAGACTATCTCCAGGAAGCCCTGCCCGACAGTACCGCAACAGTAGCCCCGGAACAACCCCCAAACAACGCCGCTGCTGAATCTTTACGGGATGCCGTAACAGACAGTACTGGCGCAGAAAAATAAACGGTTGCCTCCCGGCAACTCCGCAACGAAAGCCTCTTTTTTATGGCAGACATGATCCCAAACTTTATCCAGGAAAATGCAGAAGTTCTTGCCAACGAACCCGTGGCGCAAAACGTATACCTGATGCGCTTACAGGCTCCGCGTATCGCGCAGGCCTGTAAGCCCGCCCAGTTCGTACAGATCCAGACAGACCCAGGCCTGGCACCATTTCTCAGGCGGCCCTTCAGCACACTTCGCGTAGATACCAAAGCTGGATGGATGGAAATCCTCTACGATACCATCGGCACGGGTACACGCCGCCTGGCTGCAACGAATCCGGGAGATCAACTGAACCTGTTGGGCCCACTGGGTCTTCCTTTTTCACCCCCCAATACAGAACGACTGCTCCTGGTAGCCGGTGGTGTGGGCGTGGTTCCACTCGCCTTCCTGGCCTGGCACAACCCGTCACTCCGCCCTCGCACAATCTTCCTGATGGGCGCAGCCGGTAAGCACCGCATGCCCAATATGGACCGGCTGGTACCCGAAGACCTGGAACGCCACCTGGCCACCGACGACGGCAGCCTGGGTCACAAAGGGTTTGTCACCGATCTCATTGCGCAGCACACCATTCCCAACCAAACTGTTGTTTTTACCTGTGGCCCCCACCCCATGATGGCCCGTGTGGCCGCCCTGGCTGCTGAAAGCAACCTGCCCTGTTACGCCTCTCTCGAAAACCATATGGCCTGCGGATTCGGTGCCTGTGTAGGCTGTGTGGTAGAATACCGGGAAGCAGAACGAGAAGACCGCAAATACCGCAAAGTCTGCACAGAAGGCCCCGTGGTAGATGCACACGCCATCGTCTGGTAAAATAGTCAGAGGTTCAGACCCTGACCCCTGATTCCTGACCCCTGATTCCTGACCCCTGATTCCCGGATTTCTCCTATGGATCTCTCCACACACATCGGTGGTGGCCTCACCCTCCGAAATCCTGTCCTGATGGCCTCCGGCACCTTCGGGCACGGCGCTGAGTATGCATCCATTTTCGATTTCAACCGGATTGGAGGGGTGGTTACCAAAACCATCACCTACCATCCCCGGGCCGGCAACACCACGCCGCGAACCGTTGAAACGCCAGCAGGCATGCTCAACTCCATTGGGCTGACCAACCCCGGCCTCGAAGGGTTTCTTTCTGAAAAGGTACCTGCGCTTCGGGAACTTCCCACAGGCCGAATCGTCAGTATCGCAGGCACTTCGAACGACGAGTTTGCAGAAATGGCACAACGCTTCAACGACCTGCCCGGCATCGATGCGCTGGAATTGAACATCTCTTCTCCCAATATGAAAGACGGCGGCCAGCTGTTTGGGTGCAACGAAACATCCGCCCACGGTGTCACGGCAGCCGTCAAAGCTGTATCTGATCTTCCCGTATTCGTCAAACTCACGCCCAATGTCACAGACATTGCTGCCATTGCCGGAGCCGTAGAAGAGGGCGGTGCAGACGGCATTGCCCTGATCAATACGCTCCTGGGCATGGCTATAAATATCAATACCAGACGGCCCGTGTTGGGCAATATCACCGGCGGCCTCTCTGGACCGGCCATCAAACCCGTTGCCCTTGCCATGGTCTGGAAAGTTGCAAATCGGGTCTCGGTTCCTATCACCGGCATGGGCGGTATTGTGACAGCCCAGGATGCACTCGAATTCCTGATTGCAGGTGCTTCTGCAATTCAGGTGGGTACCGCCTCGTTCACCAACCCATGGGCGGCTCTGGAGATTGTCGATGGCATTGCAGACTACTGCAAATCTCACCAAATTTCCAATGTGCGCGACCTTGTGGGCACCCTCTCTACAGATTGAAACTCCGAAATTGAAAACCGCCTGCAAGCCCCCCACACCCAGGTTTTCAACATTCAATCTTCCTGCCCGGCACCCCGCGTGTCTT
>JAQCGA010000120.1 GCA_027619145.1 bacterium
CAGACAATCCACATACCGATTGTCTTCATGTGGAAAAAACGGCAAATCCTGGTGCATGGGAAAAGGCGCACCCTTGTCTGGCGGCTTGGCGTGCAACGTGACGTGATGCAACTCCACCGTATCCGTCTCCAACACGGCCCCCACCGCATTCCCCAGTTCCCGCTTCGTTACCGCCCGGGTCCACGCCGCAGAATAATTTGGCAACTCATGAATCGCCACCAGCGTCGCCTGCTGGTCCTCTTCTTCATCCATGTACTCTTTCCGCCACGGCCCGCGCCACGCAGCTTCCCAGTTGGCAAACGTCTCCATCACATAATCCAATTCCCCTCGCATCTCTTCCAGTTCTTCTGCCGAATACACCTCCGGAACGTGCAAATAGCCCTTCTCCTGGAAAAACTCAACCTGCTCTTGCGTCAGCGCTTTCATCAATGCTCCTCTCAACTGGATGGATTTCATTCCAGCCAAATCCAGCGAATACCGCCGGGCACAGACCTCTCGAACTTCGGCAAAAAAACATCCGCCCTTCACAATCTGCACCGACCACTTCTGCCGGAACGCTTGCCAAAATATCTAAAAAGAATAGATTGTCAAGCACTCTCCCCATCCACCACCCCGGAGTCCCAATGGATTACCTCGTCGTTTCCATCCTTTTTATGGGCCTGCTCTCCCTGTTCATGCGCTACAGCCTGGGCAGAGGCGCAGATCCACTCTCCCTCAACTTCGTCTTTCGAGGCGCGGTTGCCCTCTTCCTCCTCCTCCCACACCTGGATAATCTCACAAACCTCCTCGCCCGATGGGAAGCCAGCGCCCTGCTCACCACCGTTGCAGCCCTCAGCTTCTGGCTCTCTGGCCTCGCATCTCTCAAAGCCGTACAACTCGGCCCGCTTGGTGCTTCCTGGACCATTCTTCGCTGTGCCATGGTCCTCCCCGTACTCGCCTCCATCCTCTACTGGGGCGAACTCTCCTCCAGCGCCTCAACCCTGTATGCAGCCCTGCGCCTGGGCGGCGTAGTCCTGGCATTTGCCACCGTCATCTTTTATGGCCTCGCAAGCCGCGGCCGCAGACCCGGCGTCACTTCCCGCAACGGCTGGACCGCCTGGATGGCTGCCGCATTCCTCTCGCAAGGCATCTGGGAAATTTGCCTGCGCGCCACCGCGGACTTCCACCACAACGAATCCCGCGCACTCTTCCTCCTGGGCGTCTTCGCCTTCAGCAGCCTCTTCACCCTGCCTGTCATGCTCTGGACCCGAACCCGGCTTCGCACCCTCGAAATTGGCTACGGATTCCTCCTGGGCGGATGCGCGCTCCTCGGCACGGGCACCCGCGTTCTGGCTCTCCGTGACGTCCCCGGCACCATCGTTTTCCCATTGACCACCATCAGCGTCATCTTTATTACCCAGGCCGCAGGCCGTTTCCTCTGGGGAGAAAAAATACGGCATGGCGGAATCGGCCTGATCATGGGACTTGTCGCAGCCCTCCTCCTCACCCTCTGATCGTTCACTGTAAACTCCTTTTGCGCAAAACAAACCCCGCATCCATGAATAAGATACGGGGTTCATATTTTGTACATTGACAATAGTCCCTACTTTTTTTCCACCCATCCAGAATGCAACACCGTCACCTCATCACATGAAACTACCGGATAAGCCCGAACTGTGATCGCATCGGCCATCACAGACTCGATCTCAAACCCGGTTCGAGGGTCCATTCCCACCAGCACGTACGAACCTTCCACGGCTTCCACCGATCCGGCAAGGTGAAACGTACGATCCTCAACGCGTTCCACCTTCACCGTCGTCGCCGCCTCGGCCAATACAATCTCCTCTTTTCCGCAAACCAGCCGAGTCCCCTTCAGCAGATACGCCTGAACACAATTCCCCTCGCCATCCATCGAAACAAAAGCGAACTCTCCGGCTACCGTCACCGGCCCAAACTGCCGCTCCACCTGATCCCGTGTTGAAACCACATAATCCGTACGCCCCTCCAGCTTCACCTCAATCGCCATCACACCCGAATCCGGATCGTTCTCAAGCAATCGCGCCTCCAGTACCGGAGAGATCTCCCCTCGGTACGCACTCACCACCGCCGCATACTGCGTGGTCAATCTATCTCCCCAGTGCTCTGCCAGAACCTGCTGAATCGGAGGCAATGCAAGTTCCTCTGCCGAAGCCCGTCGCCAACCCGGAGCATCTGCAATCAAAATCCGATCCACAGAATCCACACCATTCAGCAACCGTAAATCCGTACGAATATCTCGATGCTCCCACGTAAACGGATTGGCTGTTTCCAGAGTAGCCGACCGCAAATTACTCAACCACTCAATCTCCTCCTCCACTGACTCCCCAGGATGCGCACTCACCAGCGACCCGTTGCAATGAAAACTGTACTGATGACGCTGTCCCCCCTTCACCCGGAAGAAATCTACCACATACGAATTCCCTCCCGGCAACCGCACCAGCGCATTTGTTCGCCGATATTCCTCACACTGTGCGTATACATTTGCCCCAGACGCCTGGATCACCTCAACCCCCGGTGCGGTCCCAAACAACTCCAGGTTGGACCCACACCCGGTATCCGCCTGATTCTCTCCATCCACCACCACCAGATTATGTGACATCGACGCCCTTGCCCACCTCTGCCCCGGATGGCCAGACCCGGAAACATACCCCCGATCTGTAACCAGTTCCTCCCCCAATCCATAATAACTGAGACTCAACACATCCCGTTGACGGTGCCCGGTATGCAGGGTCCACTGATTTTCATTGCCGTTCAAAAACAGCGCCGTATCATTCTCCTTCCGACCTCCCCGCAACACCCCCACATGCCACCCTGGAAACCACTCGGAATGCAGAGGCAGTTCAGATGCCCCAACTGCCTTCAAATCAGCGGACCGGTACCAAAGCGCATATTCAGACCCCTTCTCGGCCAGCGCCGCCTCTTGAACCGTCTCCAACAATCCGGCATATTGCCCCCCCATACGCGCTGCCATCACCTCAGCGAAAATCACGTTCAGCGCCGTATCGTACACCGTATCGCCGATCACCGGCAGATATTCTCCCGGAGCAAGCAGCCGCACCATGGACAACAACGAAAGATTGAACCGCCCCGTGGAAAACAGGTCCAGATTGTCTATACGTGATCCATCCTCCGCCCGGTACCCTGCAGGATCGCTATACCCATACAACACATCGGCCAGTTCGTACATATTTGAAAAATTATGCGCCGAATATGCAGGTGACTCCGTATAAAACCCGTCGAAATGATACCGTGTCTCCATCGTCTTATTAAATCCCGCCAGGCCCTGCCGCACCCGCTCGGGTTGCTCCAAAAGCACCCCTACCGCCGCACTCAGCACAAAAACAGCAACCCCTTTATTACTCACAGAATCCCAGTGCTCCATATTTGAGCACCCCGCCACAATCAGATCTTCCAGAATGCGTTTCTCAGCCTCCTCCTCCAGAACCCGCCGACCGTCCGGATACACCGCATCGCGGATCAGGTCAAACGCCACCGTCATATCCAGCAACGGCCCAATATCGCTCCCTTTTCCGTGTGGGCTGATCCGCCCCGCACCCCAGAACCCGTTGAACAGCGTAGAATAGTCCTCCTCCTGGTTCAACCCGTACGCATTCCGAATGGCATCCTTCGGGAACTTTCCACCGCGCGGCCCCCCTTCGGTCTCGTGCCTCCCCATATTCTCCGCCACCTCCGACGGTGGCCAATCCGCCACACTGCCATCGTACGAATGATATAAATATCCCGGATACACCTGCGCGAACCGATCCAGAATCCAGGCCACACGCTCCGCATATGCAACTTCCCCTGTCAACGCATACAACTCTGCCAGCGGCTTCACCTGGCCGTAGGACCAGCGCACCCGCCCGAACCGAACCATCCCACTAAAACTCGTCATCACAGGCCGGTCTCCCAGCCACTTCAATGCGTGCTCGCGCTGATCCGGATGCGCCCGTTCCCCTTCCGTCTGATAATAGGTAAACGTCTGCCCCATCCGGGGGCACTCCAGCACACCCGTCTCCGGATATTCTTCATTCGGATACACCGTCCCACAATGCGTACACGTAAGCTCATCCGGCGACTCTATCTTCCACTGGAACAACCCGGTCTCCCCCATCACAGACTTCTTCCCCACACACGCCGGACAGTTCTGCCCATAAAAACTGGTTGGCGTCAACGCCGGAATGAACCCCTCAAAAAACGCCCGATCCTGCGCCCTCGCGTATGCCACCCGGCTCTCCAGCCCCTTCACAATCTCCTGTGCCCACGGGTATTGGGCCACATTCCGGCGCGCATTCTCAATATCCCCCGTTTTGTACAGGGTGCGCGGCTCAGCGAGGGCGGCACGGCACGTCAAGCCCAGCACCAATCCCACCACCGCCACACAGCCGACCATCCCCAGAACCTGGCCGACACCAAACCTGGAAGCGCATACAACCATCAGCGTCAACCCACAAAGACTTAACAATTTAGCCTTCATCATAACCCCCGTGTATGACTTTGTCAGCGACCAGAATCTATTCTTCAGGACTCTTTTCGTATGAACCTCGGATTTTCCAGATCAATCGGATCGAACGCCGCCGATGGCGTTCGGGATCGTAGTGGTTCGATTTCATCCGGTCGTTTCACCTGTTCACGTTCGTCGTAGGGCCGACGCATGCGTCGGCCCTACAGATTCGGTATACCGAAATTTGGCATCCACGATAGCACATCATTTCCTGATTGTCAACATTCGCGCCAAACGGTCGCGCCCGATCTTCAATTTTGTCTTGATCGCTGACACATTCACAACTATGTTATCCATTCATCTACCCCAAACCATAACGGAATATTCAGGAGAATATCTATGTCTCACCCCGAACGCATCTTTCAAACGCCTCGAACAGACGGTCGCTTCCTCAGCACAATGGGCTTCTGCAATCATCTCATGAAAACCGGCAGGCCCAAACTCGGTTTCGACCCCTCGATGTCGCCCAAAACCTTCTCCTCCTGGCAGACAAACGTCCAAGAAAAACTCCACGAACTCATGTGCTTCCCCACCGTTCCAGAACAACCCGCACCCAAACAGCTTTCCTCCGAACCCCGAAATGGGTACCGCTTGGAAAAATGGGAAGCCTATCCCGAACCCGGCAGCGTCGTCCCATATCTCGTGCTCGTCCCTGACGGTGTCACCTCTACCTCACCGGCCCCCGCCGTCCTCTGCTTCCCCGGCTCCGCTTCCAGCAAAGAACTCCTCGCTGGCGAACCCGAACTGCGCCCGGAACAACCAGAAAACCGTCATGCCGTTCACAATCAAATGGCCCTGTGGTACGTCAAGCAGGGCCTGATTGCGATTGCCATTGAAAATCCTGGCACTGCAGAACTGGACGAACTCCCCATCAGCGGGAAATACCCCAACAGCGGCAGGGACAAACTTTGCGGTGAACTGCTCATGCTCGGACGCCACTACGTGGGCCACTCCGTCTTTCAGAAAAAACACATCCTCCAGTGGGCACGCTCCCTGGACATTATAGACAACAACCGCATCGCCCTCAGTGGACACTCCCTGGGAACCGAACCCGCCATGGTCCTGGCCGTATTGGAACAGGACATCCAGGCATTTGTATTCAACGATTTCTTTTGCACCAACCGACTCCGATATGCCACAGCAGCAAAACCCGATGAAAGCTGGCGACACAACAATCCCCTCTGGCACATCATCCCTGGCCTGCTGGACTGGTTTGACTTTCCGGACCTCCTGGCCGCCTATGCACCACGTCCCCTCATCATCACCGAAGGAGGCGCTGCCGCGCATCTGGAACAACTAAATAAAGCCTTCGAAATCGCAGGCGCTCCTCAGAATTACCAATACCACTACTATCCTAAATTCCAAAACCCGGCGGACCGCAAACACGACTTTGAAGAATTTCCCGAAGGCCTCACCCAGGACGAATGGTTCGAATACACCAACGTGGATGTACCCAACCATTATTTCAAAGAAGACGTTGCCGTACCCTGGCTCGTCCATCAGCTCCAGAAAGAAACCAGATGAGCCAGGATCTGCCTCGGATGAAACCAATCCATTAACTCGCCCAGGCCTGCGCCTCAGACTGCACCGTTTCTCCCGTCTCCAGTGCTTGCGCCATCAAAATATCCAGGTACAGATCCTGGCATGCCTCTGCCAACGAATACACCGGAGTCCCGCCTTCAACATACACTCCCATATTCAATAAACACGTCCCGACCGCAATCTCATCATCCGTCAGTTCTCCCGGTGCCAGCGGATTCTTGTACACCCACGACTCTCCAGCCTGGATCCCTTTCAGATAATTCCCCTCCAGATTCCCATTTTGCCCTGCCTCGTGCCGCTCAAACCGCACCCGCACCGGCGTCTTGAAATCCTGCAAATACACCGCGCCATCATTCACCATCTCTCCCCGTTCCCCACGCACCAGCAACCGCTGGCCGCGCACATACGAAAAATACTGATCCCCCACAAAATCGAACACACCCAACCGATCTCCAAAATCGAACTGCGCAATCGCCTGCTTTGAATCCACCACCCTCTCGCCTTCAGGCGGTCCGTTCCTATTTGGCCCCTGCACAATTGGAGATGTAAAACTCCGCGCCGTCACCTTCGCATCTTCAAACCCAATCCCCAGGTACCGCCGGATCAAACTGATTCCGTGGTACCCGTGTGCGGCAGATACCTGCGCCTGACTCACCTGACCCAGCTTCACGCCCTGCGCAAATCCGATCCGGGCCGCGTGGTGAGGTTGCGCCCAGTACTGTTCCGCCACCTGGACCTTCGCCCCCTCTTCCGTCAAACGCCACAAACCCACCAGTTCCTCCAGCGTCGTCGCAGGCGGTGTCTCCGACAGCACCGGCATGCCACGCTCTGCTAGATCTTCTATCGCACCGGGGTTCACGCCCCAGGGTACACTTGTCACCATGAAGTGTGGCCGATCTTTCTGGATCAACGCTTCCACACTCGTGAAAAGCGGCACCTCAAACTCTTCGCCCAGCAGGGCGGACTTCTGCGGATCACGGGTTACCATTCCCGCCACGCGGAATCGGTCTGGACACGCTTTTGCCACCCGCAGGTAAAATATGGACCGCCATCCTGTACCTACAATCCCGAACGTAATCATTGCACGTACCTCCTGGAAATCGTTTCGGTGAACGAACCGGAAAGATCCATGAATCGCGCCCTACAAAAAACCGGACAGCCACGGGGGGCTGCCCCATCAATAAATCGGGTGAACGATAAAATCGGGCGAACGATAAACCGGGCGAACACAAGGTTCGCCCCTACACAAGGTCTGCCTCTGCGCATACCCCGACGAACAACAAATCCACCCTACCGTCTTTCTCTTCACTCGCACTTGCATTCCCTTTGCGTCTTTGCGCCTTTGCGTGATAACCTGCCTTTAATCCACCTTCGGCAACGTCCGCCCGTTCCGGCCGCCGCCTTCTCCGCAGTACGGCCGCCCGGGATCCCAATCTACCGTTCCTGGGACAACAAATTCTGCAAGCGGCAACGTAACCCGACACCCATGCCGGGCAGACAAGTAGGCCGCCTCGCACAACTCCAGCGCTGCCAGTGAAGATTTAGCAATCGAATAATCCGCAACCCTCTCATCCATCTGATCCGCTAACTTGAGCAGGTGAAGCCCGTGCGATGCCGCCCCTTCGGCATCCACTTCAACCATCTTCCCTTCCGGGAACTCTGCATTCAACACCCGGTAACGGGGCTCCCATCCGTAAAACTCAACGGTACCCTCCGTTCCCACCAACCGGAATAGTACCCCTTTTTTCTCCTCATGCGAAGACCGCACATAATCCCCCGTATGCATCACCGCACGCACGCCGCTCTCCGTCTGCACATACGTCACTGCCTCTGTCTCCACCTGCATCCCATCCCGAAACGTATGCGTCTCCGCATCACACATCGCCATCACAGACACTACCGGCTCGTTCTTCGTCAGAGCCACAAAAAAATTCAGCCAGTGAATGCCCGCATTGATGATATCCCACCCCGAACACTCAATAGAAACCAGCTTCAGATCCCCAATTCCACCCCCGTGTACCAGATCCAGAATCGCTCGCGAATGCGGCAGCACCAACAACCCATGCGGCACCGCTACTGGCAATCGCTTCTCCCGGATCAGATCCAGGATCTTCTGTCCATCGACGTGCACATCCCCAAGTGGTTTCTCTACAAGAATTCCTTTCAGCGGCAACGCCAGCGCATCCTGCGTCACCTCCAGGTGCGTGGGCGGCCACGTGGACACGCACACCACATCCGTGGGACACGCCTCGAACATCTCCCTGTGCGTTGCAAACGTCCGCACACCCGGGTACATCGCCTCAATCTCCTTGCGCGCTGTCTCACTCCAATCTGCCACGGCTTTCAACTCAAACCGTCCGGAATTCACGAGCCCCTTCATGCTTCCCCGGCCTCCCATTCCTGCGCCCACAACAGATGCGGTATACGACCTCGCCATAATATGTACCCCCTGAGAAAAGGCCGGGCGAACACAAGGTTCGCCCCTACAAAAATCATGAAAAATCACCTGTACCTGGAACGGTACAGACCATTATTTTTTATCGTGCGCGTTTCCAAATTTCCACGACAAGCGCAATGGGCCCCACAAGAAACAACGCGTAGAACGGCGCATAAATTACCTCATTCAACCGCAGAGCCGCTTCCACCATCGCCACCAGAAACGCCACGGTACACCTTCCCCGCACAGACCCCACTGTCGTCTTCGGGTCTGTAATCATAAACAACACAAACAACTGGTACATCGGACCGGTCACAGGTGCAATGGCCGCCAGGTACGGCTGCCCCACCCACACGCTCCGCACAAATCCAAAAACCAGAAACGATGCCACATAAGTTACACAAACGTGCAACCGCCGAAGCCGCCACACCGTCACCAACCCAAATGCCCAGATGCCCAACATTACCCAGATCGAATTTCCCCACTGCACACTCAGACCAGCCACAGCACTCGGCACCAGAAAAAGCATCACGCTCACACCCAGGTTCGACGGATTCCACAGATGTCGTCCACGCCAGCGGAATACATACTTCGAAGCAATCGAAAGCCCACTGCAAAACACATACGGCCACACCAGAGGAGACCGGATCAAAATCCCCACACTGATCCCCGTA
>JAQCGA010000121.1 GCA_027619145.1 bacterium
CCTTTCGTTTTTATATCGCCCAATAGGTTATACTTTTCTCAAACTCCACGCCCGTTTCAACGTTGGGCGCTGGTGTTCTTGTTGCTGGAATGCAGTAGGCATTTTCTGATTCTGCTTTTTCTGCACCTGCCCCTCCCACTTCTGCTGGGCTTTTACTCCTGCTTCGGACGCCAGCCAGGCATCTCTCTTCTTTTCATCCAACGTACCATCTTCTTTCAAGACTTCCTGTTTCGTAAAATACAACCGGCGACGTTTCACTTCGCCCCGAGAACACTCCATCTTTCGGGCAATATGCTTGTCGTCTGTATCGGATGCCAGTAGATCCAGAAATGCCTGATAATAGGATGCGCCGGTCATTCCTTCTTTTGAGGCCATGATGAACTCCTTTATAGTTCAAATCTGAAAAGTGAAGGTGGATTTATCATCTTCAAGCCGTCCAATCCGTCCTCTCAAATCCAGATCCACATGACCTGATCTCCCTGTAGGAAAATGATAAACAATATGAATTGACTTACAACGCCCCCAAATATACAGCAAATACCCTCTTCTGTCAAAACGTACCAGAATCCCCTCCAACCGTTACCTCTCATAAAGCCTATCCGGAAACCTGCTTTGAGCCCCGAGAGCGAGCGAGAGTGTCGTGGACAAGGCGCACGAAGCAGGCAAACCCCGAAGGGCTCGCGTAAGCAATCCTCTGTGATTCGCCGATGCAGCGCAACGCAGGCCGCCGGGTTGGGTCGGAATGAGAATTCTTCTTTGCGTGGTAAATTCCCCAGCATCAGTTATTGGTGACTTCTTTCCCAAATACCCGCGCAAACTGTATAAAATCCGGAAAATCTATAATGCCATTGCCGTTAATATCGAATTGGGGTACGAGCGGGCTATCGCCCGTGCGCTTACCAAATAAAGATGCAAACTGGAGGAAATCCCGAAAACCAATCACGTTGTCGCCATCGGTATCAAATCTGGCAATGTCAACGGGCGGACCCTCTTCCTGTGCTCTGCCCAGGTACAATCCTCCCAGCGAGTTATCCGTATCGGGATCATCGTCAAGATACCATATGAACCGCTGTAGCAGGACGTCTGGCGGCGTATCAAACCAGGCCGATAGATTGAAGATTCTTCCGTTGATCACCGTTGTGGAATTCGGGTTCTGAAAGTCGAGATTTAGATCGTTGTAGAATTCATAGAAGTCCTGAGCCAGATTGACCAGAGGTTCGGTCTTAATATTCTGACTGTTGACTTTTTCGTGGATATCCTGCGTCAGATCCCGAAACGATGCTACCGCATCTCTGAAATTCTCCAATGGTTTTTTGATGTCTTCCCCAAAGGTGCGTAGCTTGCTAATTCCTGCAGGTGTAAGCTGGAGAAATCGAGAGTTTGACCGCTGGAGCGCAAGTGCGAAATCCAGATTGGAGTCCGTGCCCGAAAAGTCGAGAAGGTTGGGGTCGAGGTCGAGATCGATATACTGGCTGGCATCATCCCGCAAGGTTCGAAAGGCATCGGCTACTTCTCGACCAGCAGTATTCAGGTTTCGTCCAATCTCAAGCATCACTTCCAGAACATCGGTGGTGATCAAGAGGGGAACCACATCATCCCCAGGCCTTACTTCAAAAGGCGTATTCATATCTTCTGTTTGCTTGATGAGAACAACCAGAAATTGTCTCTCATACGATAGGGTATATCCATATGGCGTAGAAGCATGCAATGCGTTTTCTATGTGATTTTCAATGGTTTCCAGGTCGTCCCTATAGTCAAAATCCTTTGTGTCCAGCAGGTTGGCGATGCTGCCGACATCGCCGACAATTGCACTTTCTATCAGGTCCGTTACATTCTGGTGGTTTTGTGACACAGTAAAATAAGTCTGTATCAGGGCCAGAATCGCATGAGCTTCAGGGTCAAGAGCGTCTTCTGCAAGACGGGCCTGGTACTTCTCCCGCTGCTTCTGCATGTATCCATCGTGCAACACGAACGAGGCGGTGGTATTCATCACCAGGTCCACCGAGAGCTTCTCGAACAGTCCTGGGGGAGCGCCATCGGGAAATATGCCCCGAAACGTATAGGTTTCAGGGGTGCTCGACCGGTAGAAATCAAGCAGGATCTCCTGGGGGTGGGCGTCGAGATTTTCGAGAAGGGCCAGTGGCCGTACCGCAGTCTCCTGGATGGTATATGTTTTGCCATCCAGGATGTCATTCAGTCTGGCGGCCTGAAGCCATATTGCGCCAGTCCCAGTTCGAATATCCTGAGTTATATTCTGGCCAAGGGCGCTCAGCGGCTGTCTGTCGAGGCTGGTTTGAAGCGTCGACATGGCAGTTACCAACTCCTGGCTTGCCTGGCGAAGGCCTTCAATGACGGCTGCATTGTCCGTGCCGCCATCCAGCACGGTTCGTAAGTGATCGAAGCTTTCCTGGATGCGATCCGACGTGGCGCGCAATGCGTTTTCTATAATGACTAGGTCGTCTATATTGGTTCGTTCGATCCTGAAAATATCATTCTGTGAAAAAGAGCCGCTTCTCACGTTGAACGTCACGCTGAAAGCTCCACTGGTGTTTTTCAAGACGTCGAGATGCGTTTCTATCGCATCGAGATGATTTTCCAGGTCATCCTGAAAATCTTCCCATATCGTCTGGATTTCCCCCAGATCAGTGGTCAGGCCGGATCGGACACTTTTAGAACGCCTCTTAAAATCTTCATATCGGCTCCCCTGAAACACCTCTCCCAAGCCTTCCAGGAACGAAGACAGGCTCTCGGTATCATGGCCGAGGAGCTCGTTTCTGACCAGATCTTCGGCCTCCTCCATCTGTGCTTCCAGATCGTCAAATACCTCGCGCGAACGTTCATGGGTTCGATCAAGATCAACGTGGATCTGTGCCAATTTCACAAGGATCAAGCCCATCCGGTCGGATAGATTCTGTTCCGCACCACCGCTGGAAACTTTGCTAAAAAGCATATCGTCCTGGCCATCAAGGTAGGACTCATAGGTGGCTGTCACTTCGGACCGGAACTCGAAATCGACCGCCAGAATATCGGGTGATGTACCATTTTCTACGCGCCGTATGCGATTGTTTCCCGAATCTGCAATGTAGAGATTTCCCGATCCATCGATGGCCACAGAAGAAGGATTCTGGAGGAACGCCAGGATTGCGGGTCCACCATCACCAGAATAACCCGAATTACGGCTGCCTGCAACTGTGGAAATGATACCGGTGGCCGCATCGACTTTCCGGATTCGATGGCTATTTATGCCCGCGATATAGAGGTTTCCTGCTTCATCGAAGGTCACACCGCCGGGTCCCCAGAGAGAGGCAAGCGTAGCGGGTCCGCCGTCCCCTGAATAGGAATAGGAACCGTTTCCGGCGACGGTCGAGATCATTCCCGTATTTGCATTGACCTTCCGAATACGGCGGGCTCCTGAATCCGCGATATAGAGATTGCCCGTCTGATCCACGGCTACAGAATATGGATCCTGAAAGGAAGCAAGCGTGGCAAGTCCACCATCTCCTGAATACCTGGAGACGCCATTTCCGGCAACCGTCGAGATAATCCCGGTGGCAGAATCAACTTTTCGGATGCGCTTGTTATCCCTGTCCACAATGTATAAGTTTTCGATTTGATCGAACGCTACGGATACAGGATTGTTCAGCAACGCAAGCGTAGCTGCTTGGCCATCTCCCGAATAGGATTCCTTTCCATTCCCGGCGAAGGTCGAGATGACTCCCGTAGTGGCATCAACTTTTCGGATTAGCAAATTCGAACTATCCGCGATGTACAGGTTTCCGTTCTGACCAACCGCTACAGATGAAGGATACACTAAAGAAGCTAAGGTCGCGGGTTCTCCATCGCCGGAAGAACCCGAATTACTACTGCCTGCAATTGTGGAAATAATACCGGTGACCGCATCGACTTTTCGGATTCGATGGTTGCTTGTATCCGCGATATAGAGGTTCCCCGATCCATCGATGGCCACGTCGCCGGGATACCGAAAAGAGGCAAGCGTGGCCGGTCCACCGTCCCCTGAGTAGGAATAGTTTCCGTCCCCGGAGAAAGTCGAGATGATTCCAGTTGCCGCATCCACTTTCCGGATTCGACTGTTTCTTGAATCTGCGATATAAATATTCCCCGCCAGATCAATAGCGACAGAAGAAGGATCATCTAATTGGGCAAATGTAGCCAGCCCACCATCCCCTGAATATTGCCTGTCGCCATTACCCGCGATGGTCGAGATGATTCCAGTATTCGCATCGACTTTCCGGATTCGATTGTTTCCTGAATCAGCGATATACAGGTTTCCCGTTTGGTCTACGACTACAGATGAAGGGTAACTGAGAAAGGCCTGAGTAGCCAGGCCACCATCACCAGAGTCTCCCTGGTTTCCATTTCCAGCGACGGTCGAGATAATCCCAGTATTCGCATCCACCTTCCGGATTCGATTGTTTCCTGAATCCGAAATATAGAGATTCCCTGCCTGATCAATAGCGACAGAACTGGGGCTATTGAGAAACGCCTGGGTAGCCAGCATGCCATCTCCGGCATGTCCCTCGGAGCCAACCCCGGCGAAGACAGAAATATTTCCAGTTATCACGTCTACTTTCAGGACGCGATGGTTTGAGGCCGCAGCAATGTACACATTTCCTGATTGATCAATACAGATCCCAGCGGGGTATCCGATGGAGGCTTGGGTTGCACTTATATCCCTTGGCAAGCCGCCCACTACGGTTGTTATATCTCCAGGCGCGGCACCGGACGAATAGGTGTAAGCCAATATCAAAATAAGGATGAGTCCAAATACGCAGATTAACCGAGATCGGTGTGTTGGCATATATCCCTCTATGTTTAGAGAATACTACCTCGGAGAAACAGCCGCAGGTTAGAAATAGGCTCTCAGAGTGAATCCATGGATTCTGCCTCCTCGATATTTCCTGGAATCCAATGGAGACATTTCTTTATGGGGCAAATTAATAAAAATTATATTTTGGACAAACTGATAAACCAGGTGGTAGTTTTGCGTGATCCGAAGAGTTGGCTGCAGTTGAATTCTGAGGAGATTGATTGTGTGGGGCGCAGTACTCTGGAACGGTTTCACCGACAGGCCAAACTCTAACTCTGCATCTGCACGCATTCTGTTACGCATATAACTTTGCGCGAATAGCGCATCTAATTGCCACTGCAGTTTCCCTTCCTGCGTTCTGATCATTCCTTTTCCAAACCAGGTTTTTGTATTTCCTCTGATATTTATATCGGCAGCGTGGGAAATGGGAAGAAAACCCAGGCGGAAACCCAGCACGGGTGTCGATCCACTTCCACTTCCCGTATAGTTGACCCTGGCAAAGCCAAGAAATCCATTCACCTCGATCTGCTTTAAAAAAAGCCTCTGACCTCGAACCTGCACCTCGTACCCATCGAGATCTACGACTCCATCGGCGAGGTCTTCGATATCCAGAGGTATGCCGTTTGATGATTCAGGAACCGATTCGGGCGTTAGATCGAACAATGGGACTTTTCTGGTCGTATAACTCGTACGAAGCTCGACCTCGGATCTTTCGCTTATCTCGTAGACCCACATCACTGCAATGTGTTTGGACTGGAGATTCAGCGCCAGTTCAGTCGTACGTCTTCCCTGCAATTCGGACTTTTCGCCGGTATTTGTATATTGAAATTGGGTGACTGTCGAGGCTTGCATTACGCGATATGCCATACCTGCTCTACTTCTGGATGTTATGCGCACCCGCCCTTCGGCTTGGAGTCTCAAGTGGGTTGAGTTCAGGTTATATTCGATTTCTCTCCCAAATGTCGGCTCTATCAGATCAAAAAACATCCGGTTCATTTGAAGATCGGTTTCAGAATGCGGGAATTTGTTTACTCTCAGCGTTTGGTTATTACCTCTTCGAGTCGAGCGATACATACTTAAACCAATCCCGTACCGCTTCCTATCGACTTTGTATTCAAAAAACGGGCACCGCTCTCCAATATCAAGGTTGTTACGAACAGGAGTGGTGTTATGACCGATTTGTGTGTTATACAAATCCCAAGATAATCCCATTCGAAATCGGTGTACTGTTCCAGAGATTTTGATTCGATATGTGAATAGGAGACGAAACTTTTGTGCAGAAAAGTCGGCTGTCTGTTTATCGTTTCTGTATTCCCTGTAAAGATCCTCAGAGATATATGAGAAGGACAACGTGGGCCTGGTGGTTTTATCATAAAATGAAAATTGGCTTTCTGCAAAATCAGTCATTGATAGATCATGTAGATTAAGTAACGGGTACAATTTTTCAGCGAAAGTGTCGCCATATGCGTCAAAACTTAGCAGAAAAATTGTGAGACAAAGAGCAAGTCCGAAACGTCCAGGCTTGTTCAGATACCTCTCTTTCAGACAAACCCCTCTGGATTTTATACAAAGAGAAGGCGCTTTAGACAAGCTGTGCCTCCGATACGGTTGTAGTCTTAGAACTCATTGACCATCTGCACGTGTACCTTACCCTGTGCCGGGCTGTCGCCTCTGGCAAGCCCGTAATCGAACCCAAGCATCCCCAGCCGCGATTCCAATCGCATGCCCGCACCAAACCCTGCAGGAAAGATCCACACTCCTGTTCCGCCGCTTCCCGGATCTCTCAGACTACCCAGATCCGCAAATAAGAAAACCCGGGACCGCCGCCCCATGCGCAAGCGCCACTCCAGGTTTGCCCAGAAAGCCCGTGTAACCAGAAATGCTTCTTCTCGGTACCCCCGAATCGAAGCGATGCCACCCAGCCTCAACCGCGCTTCCAGCGGAACACCGCCTTGTTCTACCACCCCGGCCCCGTGAAACGCCGCAGCAATCACAGAACGTCTGCCCACAGGAAAATAGTGTTCTGCATCCAGCCCGTACCGAAACCGCACACTCGTTTCACTTCTCCGAGAAACCCTCCCCCACCCACCATGCATTCGGTATAGAAAACCCGAACCCGGATTCCACCGATCGTCTCTCCTGTCAAATCCCCAATCCCCATCCAGGCTCCACGCCTGGCTTCCGGAAACCACACCCAACCCGCTCGAGTCCGGCCGCACACGCAAACTGGAAATGCCCACCCCTGCCTGAATACCTTTTCCCGATGCAACACGTACCTGGCCGTTCAAAAGATCTTCTACAAATCCGGGCCGCTGGCGCATACTCAGCGCCACTTCCGCGCTCACGGGGCGGCCCAGAATCCAGGGCTCCCGGTACGCAAGTTCCAGGTCTGAAGCAGACTCCCCGCTGCGTTCCCAGGCCGCACGTCCTTCGCGCCCGGTACCCATCAAATTGTCAAATGCCAGCCGTACAGCCCCGGTCAACCCCGCCTGTGCGCCATTCCCCGGTGCGTATCCGGCCCCTGCCTCCAGGCGCCCCGTCGGTCCCTCATGCACAACAACAACCAGGGCCGTCTGTCCTTCCCGTACCTCCAACCGGGGCGGCTCTACCTCTACAATAAAAGGGAGCCTTCTGAGGGCACGCACTGCCCCATCCACTCGATTTTGCCGGTACACTTCGCCCTGTTGAATGCGCATTTCTCGTAACAATACCTCATCCCGGGTCCGCCGGTTGCCTTCAAATCGAACCGTATCGATCTGCACGAAAGGCCCTTCTTCCACAGTAATCTGGAGAACCGCATGGTCTTGTCCGGGCAAGATCGATACCGCTGGCCTCAGCGAGCAGTAGGGAAACCCCCTGTTTTCATAGATACGCAGCAGGGCGTCAAGTGCCCTGTCAATCCGGTCCCGGCGAAGAACCGTATCCCGGCTCAGACCCAGGGCCGACCGCAATCCATCCGACGCCATCTTCTGGTTTCCCTGAAGAACCACCGAATCAATTCGAGTCGGCTCTCCCTCCTCTACCCGGAACGCCACCCGCACACCTCTCCCCAGTACCCGGATCTGTGGAAAAATCACCGCTGTCTGCCAGAATCCCGCAGCGCGGTACCCATCCAGAATCCGGTCCATATCCTTCCGGAGCAGAAGGCTATCCGCAGGGATACCCGGGCGTGTCACAAGCCATCCGCGCACCCGGCTTTCTGGAATCCTTCGAACACCCTCCACCTGCACCTCGCGCACCACCGGCCGTTGTGCCCCCACCTTCAAAGGAAGCACCAGAACCGCGACAAGGAACACAAAAAGAAAATAGAGATGTCGGCTCATCATCGCCCGTTTCACCTGAACGGCGGACCATTCCACCGAACAAAAACAGCAAATAATCAAAAAATAGCCCGCATTTCCATACGTCCCAGATGCAGGACCTGCCGGCCTGGACGCACGCGACCGTCATAACTCAAAAACGCTGTCAAATACCGACCCATACGATAGTCCACCGAGCACTGCCAGTTCAGATTTTGCCCGGCCTGGTCTCCTTGCGCCAATCCCAGGAAGAGCGGGAATCTCTCGGGAGCGGCCACGTACGTCCAGGCCAGGTACGTCCGGACCCTACCCCGACCAGCCAATGCCCGAATCACTTCGGGACGAAGTGAAAATCGGGTAGCTGTCAGCTCCCGTATCCGTTCGTGATCCTGCCCTACCTGCACCGCCAGAGAGGTCTGCCAGCCCCGGTTGATCCGCCAGTACGAACGCACCGAACCTGTCTGCTGATGCACCTCGTATGAAAACGCCTGCTCGCCATCTTGCCGACGGTGTCCGTTGCTGAGCTCAGCCTCCAGGTCCGTCCCTGTTCCCAACCCGAATCTGCCCAGCACCTCCAGATTCGATGCTTTCTCCAGTCCCAACAAAACAAAACTCCGATCCAGTCGATGTCGGTTCCGGGTGGAAATCCGGAACGAAGCCCGGCGGCTATACCGGAACAGATACAGGCGCGCAAGTACGTCTCGCATCCCGCTCTCTACTTCTGCACCTTTTCGAAATCCGTACAGATCCCAGGGGGCAACACCCCCAATATCGGGCAACACCTGCCGGTCTGCCTCCAACGACAGATCCAGGCTCAAACCCGCCAGCGCCTGCATCCAGACAGACGAAACCGAACGCAACATGCGCTTGAGCACCACCTCAACCCGCACCAGTAACGCAGCATCCCGCACCGGCCGAAACCCACCTCCTGGACCGTAAAAGCGTTCATAGTCCCCATCCGGGTCCGGCACGAACTCTTCCGGATCTCGTGCTGAATCTCCATCCACATCTTCCCACAAATGCTTACCTCGCCC
>JAQCGA010000122.1 GCA_027619145.1 bacterium
CCTCCTCATCCGCGCCGGACGAATGTTCTGCTCAAAAAATAACCTGGATGGCCCCGGAACTCTCGCAGTCAAAGGAACCCGCATTGCTGCCACCGGTCCAGCCGTCACCGGCGACGCCAGCGAAACCCTCGACTTCCCCCACGGGCTTCTCCTTCCCGGCCTCGTGGACCTGCATGCCCATCCCGCACACGGAAATTCCAAATACGGAATCTCTCCGGACCAGCACATCCTGCCCCGGGGCGTCACCACCACCATGTCCCAGGGCGATGCCGGCGCTTCCAACCTGGATGCCTATCTCGAACAAACTGTCCTGGCCTCCCGCACCCGAGTCCTCTTGGCCATCAACCTCTCCACACGCGGCGAATCCATGCCCGGCGGCTGCTTCGAAAATCTGGACGATGCAGACGTGGACGCCTGTGTCCGCGCAGTGAAAGCGCACCCAGAAACCATTCCAGCCATCTCCGTCAACACCTCCACCATCGGCTGCGGCCCAACCGATCCAGACGAAGTCCTCTCCCGAGCCATCGAAGCCGGACAGCGCACCGACCTGCCCCTGCTCGTAGGCACCCGCCGTCACCCGGACCGTTCCCTGGCAGACCAGCTCGAACGCTTCCGTCCGGGCGACATCGTCACCTACTGCTTTCACGCCATGCCAGAAAATCTTCTCGAAAACGATCGCATCCGCGACTGCGTCTGGAAAGCCCGGGAACGTGGCATCCTTTTCGACCTCGGCCACGGCTATGCCTCTTTCAACTTCGACGTAGCCGAAAAAGCGATCGCACAGGGATTTTACCCGGACACCATCTCCAGCGACCAATACGTCCGCCACGTGGGTATCAACCCACCGCACGACCTGGCCCGCACCCTCTCCAAACTCATCGCTGTTGGCCTTCCAATCACCGAAGCACTCGGGCGCGCTACCCATCGCCCGGCAACCATCCTGGGCCTCTCCGACGAAATCGGCTCCCTCACACCCGGAACCTGCGCGGACCTCACCGTCCTCCAGCATAACCCGAACGCATTCCCCCTTGCCGACGCCTCGGGCGCCACACGCCCCGGAGGCTGCTGGGAATCTGTACTCACTGTTCGAAATGGCCAGATCCTCCACCCGAGCTCACCTGTTCAAGGAGAAAAGTAATGCCCGAATTCAAAGGCCTCTTTCCCGCACTCATCACCCCCATGACCGCAGAAGGCGACCTGAACGAAGAGGCCTTCCGCAAACTCATCGAATACAACATCCAGGCTGGAGCACACGGCTTCTGGGTGGCCGGTGGCGCCGGAGAAAGCATCCTCTTAGACGACGAAGAAAACTTCCGCATTGCCGAAATTGCCGAAGACCAATCGCAGGGCCGTATCCTCAACATCATGCACGTGGGCGCATCCACCACACAACGTGCAGCCCGCATGGCCGAACACGCCGCAAAATCCGGCATCGAAGCCATCTGCTGCGTACCCCCATTTTTCTATCCCGCCAAACCGGATGAAATCGTCGAATTTTACCGCATCGTTGGCGAAGCCGCAAACCTGCCTCTCTTCATTTACAACCTGCCCCAGTGCACCGGCGTGGAAATCACCGTGGACCTGATGAAAAAAATTCAAGACCGGGTTCCGCAACTCGCCGGCCTCAAACACTCTGCCCCCAGCTTTGCCAACACCTACCACTTTACAAAAATGGGCCTCTCCTGCCTCATCGGCAGCGCAGCCGTCATGCTCCCCGCCCTCACCATTGGCGCCTGCGGCTGCGTGGACGGACCCCTCAGCCTCGCACCCGAACTCTGGCTCGAAATCTGGAACGGTTATCACGAAGGAGACCTCAAACGCGCCGAAGCCGCACAGGCCAGAGCCGCTGACTTCTACACCGTCTTCCAGACCCTGGGCTACTTCGCCACAATGAAAGCCCTCCTCAGCATAAAACTCGGCATCGACTGCGGCGCTCCCCGGCCCCCTCGGCTTCCTCTCACTGCCGAACAACGGGAATACGCCATTCAAAAAGCCACAGCATCCGGGCTTCTTTAGGACGTATTGCGGGTGGGCGAGACGTGCCTCGCCCCTACGGCCAATGAAAAAGACGCCTGACATCCGAACCTGTATGAAACTTTCTATGAATTGAACATCGATCAGTACCCATCACCGGAGAACCCATCATGGCAGTCCGTCGTTCTAAAAAACAACCCATCCGCGTTGGCGTCGTAGGCGTAGGTCGCGGCCGCAGCTTTGCCCTTGGCGCGGCCCACGCAGACATGCGACTTGTTGCCCTCTGCGACACATGGGAAGAGCGCCTCACCCGCGTAGGCCAACAACTCAGTGTACACACCTACACCGACTACGACAAATTCCTTGAACACGATATGGACGCCGTCGTCCTTGCCAACTATTTCCATCAACACACCCCATTCGCCATCAAAGCCCTCGAAGCCGGTAAACACGTCATGAGCGAATGTGCCGCCTGCCACACGTTAGGCGAAGGCGTTGCCCTGACCCGCGCCGTTGAAAAAACCGGCAAAGCCTACATGTTCGCCGAAAACTATCCCTACATGGCCTTCAACCAGGAAATGCGACGCCTCTATCAAAAGGGCCACATTGGCGAATTCAAATATGGCGAAGGGGAATACGTACACCCCGATCCACCCGAAGTCAAGCTCGCTCGCTCCTGCGGGAAAGACCACTGGCGTAACTGGGTCCCGGCTACCTACTACTGCACCCACTCTATCGCCCCCGTCATGTACATCACAAACACCCGCCCGGTGAAAGTCAATGGCTTCGTCATCCCGTTTGATTTTGATGACCCCAGCAAAACCCGCCACATGAGCCGTGCGGACACGGCAGCCGTCATCCTCTGCCGCATGGACAACGGCGCCGTTCTCAAGTCCCTCCACGGTGGCCTGCGCGGTCACGGAAACTACGTACGCATCCACGGCAACAAAGGCCTCATGGAAAACACGCGCCACGGTGACAAAACCCGCCTCCGCGTCTGGAGAGAACCCTGGGAAAAACGCAAAGGCGAACCCACCGAAACCGTGTACAAACCAGACTTCCCTGTCCACCACGACAAAGCCATCAAAGCCGGCCACGGCGGTGGAGACTTCTTCACCAACCACGCCTTCGCCGAAGCCATCCGCACAGGTGAACCGCCCTACCTCGACGTGTACCGAGGTGTGGACATGAGCATTGCCGGCATCCTCGCCTGGAAATCCGCCCTCAACGACTCGGCCCCACAGGACCTGCCGGACTTCCGCAACGAATCGGTACGCAAAAAACATGAAAACGACCACTGGTCGCCCGACCCAGAAAAAAAGGGGAAAGGCCAGCCGCCCAGCAGTATCCTGGGCAACATCCAACCCTCTGAAGAAGCCCAAACTCTGGCCCGAAAAATCTGGAAAAAACAGGGCTATACCGGCGTCTGAAACCACCCTCTATCCCATTTGGAGTACCCACGCATGCCCAGACAAAACCCATCCGCGTTGGCGTCCTTGGCGTAGGCCGCGGCCAGAGCTTCGCACGCGGCGCCACAGACACCGTAGGCATGAAACTCGTTGCCCTTTGCGACACCTGGAAAGAAAAACTCCAACAGGTCGGCAAACAGTACAACGTTGCCACTTATACCGACTACGACCGTTTCCTTGAACACGACATGGACGCCGTCATCCTGGCCAATTATAGCCACGAACACGCGCCCTTCGCCATCAAAGCCCTGGAAGCCGGCAAACACGTGATGAGCGAAACCGCAGCCTGCAAAACCATGGCCGAAGGCGTTGCCCTCTGCGAAGCCGTTGAACGCACAGGCAACATTTACATGTTCGCAGAAAACTACCCCTTCTCTTCGGCCAACCAGGAGCTTCGCCGACTCTACCGCACCGGTGAAATTGGAGCCGTCACCTACGCCGAAGGAGAATACAACCACGCCGCCGAAGAAAATTGGCGTCTGGGCATCTCTCCTGGCCTCAACCACTGGCGCAACTGGCTCCCCCCCACCTACTACTGCAGCCACGCCCTGGCCCCACTGATGTGCATCACAGACACACTGCCCGTCAGCGTCAACGCCCTCTCCATCGTCGAAGAATCCTCCCAGTCTCCCCACCGCGTCAAAGTGGGCGACCAGGGCGGCATCCTCCTCGTACGCATGGACAACGGCGCCGTCTTCCGCATCCTGGGCCTGCAACTCAGCTCCGTCCACCGCGTCCGCTACGAAATCCACGGCGAACGCGGCCTCATCGCCACCGCAGACCCCAACCACTGGGGCTGCGTACGCGTCCACCACGAAGACTGGCTCCGCGAAGAAGACCAACCCCTGGACCGAACCTATGTTGCAGACTGGCCCGAACACGCAGACCTCGCCCGCAAAGCCGGTCACGGCGGCGGAGACTTCTGGACCAACTTTCACTTCGCCAACGCCATCCGTTCCGGCAAACAACCCTACCTCAACGTCTATCGCGGCGTCATGATGTCCGCCGTAGGCATCCAGGCCTGGCGTTCATGCCTCGAAAACGGTACCCCACATCCCATACCCAACTTCCGCAAAAAATCCTCCCGTAAACCCTACCGCGAAGACCACTGGTCCCCCTACCCCGAAGACGCCGCCCCCGGCCAACCCCCACCCAGCATCCGCGGCCACATCAAACCCAACAAAGAAGCCATCCGCCACGCCCGCAAACGCTGGAAAGAAATCGGCTACAAACCCTAACCTCCATGCAAAAGCCCCACGCTCTTTCCAAAGAGCCGTGGGGCTTCATCTTTCATCTCACGTCCCCGATACTTCCACCCGTGCAAAGAGCTGTTGAAGTGGAGAAGTGCGGTGTTTCGTGCCCCTTCGTGCGGCCGAGGGGTTGAAGGGCCGGGTTCCGTGCCCCTCCGTGATCCACCCTACCCCCTCTCCCTCCTCACCCGCGCCGGCACATCATCCCCATACGTCTCTAATGATTGAATCCCCAAACTTCGGTCCTCCAGCGGCAAATACACCCGCTTCCCTCCCCGCCGATGTGATTCTCTCAGCGCAACCGCCACCTCCAGCGCCTCCAATCCATCTTCTCCCGAACATCTTGGCGCGTGCCCATTCTCCACCGCCGAAATAATATCCTCCACAATCGTCAGCCCTGTCCCCTGGATCTGCGCAGGCCACGGAAACGGCACCTGTGCCGGTACGCTCCGCCCCTTTGGTCCGCCCGCCGTCATCCGATAAAACTCCGCACCCTGACCTCCAGCCGTTGAACGCAACCTCCCCTTCTCCCCAATCACGTCAATCTCCCAGTTCGCTGCCCCACACGGCATGCCGCGCAAGTACACCCGCACCCCATTGTCCATCGCCAGGTACCCGTTCCCCATCAAATCCCGCTCTCCCTCTGCCGCCTCATCCGACTCCATCTCGCCAAACACCCACTCAACTTTTCCGCCCGCCATATATCGTAAAATATCTATCAAATGACTCCCATTGTGCGAAAGCCCACACTGCCCATATCCCGTCACCTGCAAAACCTTCCCAATCTCTCCCTCCTCAATCAACCGCTTCATCGTCATAAAAAACGGATTCCATCTCCGTGCGCAATTTACCGCCAGCACCACCCCGGCCTCCCGGCACATCCCCACCATCGCCCCAGCCTCTACCAGTGTAAACGCCAGCGGCTTCTCCGCCCAGATTGCCTTTACGCCCGCCTCAACCGCATCCAGTACAATCTGAGGTCGCACCCGCGCCGTTGTACACACACTTACAAAATCCGGTTTCTCGCGTTCCAGCATCTCCCGGTGATCTGCGTACAAATGCTCTGAATCCAACTCCCACCGTTTCCCAAACAACACCCGCTGCTCCTCGTGTGGATCCGCTCCAGCCACCAGATCAACACGAGGTGCCGCTGCGTACGCCGGTGCATGACAGTACGGCAAAAAGATAGAACCACCCTGTGTAATCTCATCATCAAACGTACTCCCCATGCGCCCCAGGCCAATCACGGCCGCGCGGTACGTCTTCATAACATAGCCTCCAGAAAGTGATGATCCGTCCGAAAACAACCTCCCTCAAATAGGCTTGACATTGCCTGCGGCCAAAGATAGTTTCCAATCCGTTGACCAGGTCCCTACAATGTAAAGCCGACAACGTACCTTTTCCAGCAGAAAGTACCGGCCCGAACCTTCAGCCCACCATCTCGAAACACTCCTCGTGAAAGTGAGTCCAATGCATCAATTCACAGTCAAAATTACCGACTTCATCACAGATCCCACCCTGGAGCAAGATATCCTCAAAGACGTGGCCAACGTCGAAGCCCTCCAGACCACCGAAGAATCTGCCCTTCACGGCAAAGTAGAAAACGCAGACGCCCTCATCGTCTACCACTTCGCCACCATCTCTCGGGCAACCATCGAACGCCTCGAACGCTGCAAAGTCATCGCACGTGGCGGTGTAGGGTATGACAACGTGGACCTCGAAGCCGCCCGAATTCGCGGCATCCCGATATGCAACGTACCGGACTACGGTACCGAAGACGTGGCAGACTCTGCTGTAAGCATGGCCGTAAGCCTCGTACGCGGCATCCCCTTCCTCAACGCCCGCCTGCGCGACGGCCTCGGCCCCTGGTCACACACCCAGGCCGCCCCGCTCCAGCGCGTACGTGGCAGCGTCTTCGGGATCATCGGCCTGGGCCGCATCGGTACCGCCGCTGCCCAACGTGCGAAAGCCCACGGCATGGACGTTGTCTTCTACGATCCCTACAAACAGGACGGCTACGACAAATCCCTGGGCATACGTCGCGCCGAAACCCTTAAAGAACTCCTCTCGCAGGCCTTCGTGCTGAGCGTTCACGCCCCCCTCACAGATGAAACCCGGCTTATGATCAATGCCGATGCCATCGCCCAGATGCCCAGAGGTTCCTACCTCATCAACACCGCCCGAGGTGCCATCGTGGACACCAACGCCATCCCGGACGCCGTTGCCTCCGGCCAGCTCGCTGGTGCCGGGATCGACGTCTTTGAATGGGAGAAACTACGGGAAGACGACCCACTCGTACTCGCCTGGCGCAACCCGGAACATCCGGCCAGTTACCGCGTACTCATCACGCCACACTCCGCGTTCTACTCCGAGCAAAGCCTGATCGACCTGCGCACCAAAGCCGCTCAAACCTGTCGCCGCGCCCTGCTCGGACACCCTCTGCGCAACATCGTCAACGGATATCAGTCTTAACTTCACCCAGATCAAGGAGAACCTGAATGCCTTCCAAGCAGACCATCTTACTCTTAACCGACGGCTCCGGCGGCACCGTAGGTGCTGACCTGGACATCCTCTATCCTGGAAAAGTCAAACGCCTCAACTTCACAAAAGACAAACACGGTGCGCAGGCGCTCAAGCCTTACACCCACGTCATCACCATGGTCACCAACGGGAAAAACCTGAGCAAACTCCGCTACGACTCCGTCACCGCCTACGCCAAAGACGGTGGCCAGGTCATCTCCTGCCTCTTTGAATACGCACACAACCGGAGCCTGCACTTCAGCAAAACCCACGTGATGGACCGGATCGAACCAGAAATGCGCATCGAAATAGAAAACGACGTCACACGCGGGTACGAAGTGGGCGACACCATCGGGTGGTACGGCATGGTCTCCAGCGCCCCGGATCAGCTCTACGCCAACCAGATGTTCCAGCGCCAGATCACCGGCGTCAAATCCTCAAAAACCGTCTCAGTCCTGGCCACCAGCAACCTCAACGGTGGTGCCGTCATGGTCGAAGAAAAAATCGGCAAAGGCCGCATCGTAGCCATGGACCTTGCCTCGCCCATCCGTCCTTTTTACAACTCCTGGGGCAGCACCAACAAATACCTCTTCCTGGGCAACATCATCAACAATGCAGTCCGATACGGAAAACATTATCCCGAACGCCTCTCTTACGACGACTTCGTGGAACTCATATTCGATACCGCTGAGATGCATCCCGAACTCACCGTCCAGGACGAAGGACGCTCCAGCGACGGCCGCCCCATCTACTCGCTCAACATTGGCGATGAGTCCAACCCCACCATGTTCTACGGGGCCGCCATCCACGGATGGGAATGGGAAAACTCTTACGGCCTCCTGCGGCTGGCCGAAGTCCTCTGCGAAGATCCAAAAGTAGAAGGCCTCAACACCCGAAACCTGCACCACAAAATTCTCCCCATCCAGAACCCCGGAGGTTTCGACCTCTTCACCCGGCAGAACTCACGCGGCGTGGACCTCAACCGGAACTTTGACTGCCACTGGGATAAATTCGATTACGGGCAGGATGTACAAATGCCCTGGGACTACAACTACAAAGGCACCGAACCTGCCTCCGAAAGAGAAACTCAGATCGTACAGGGCATCGTAGATGAATACAAACCCCTCTGCGTGGTTGACTTCCACACCGCAGACTACATCATGATGCTCCCGCACAAAGGCGACAAAACTCTCATCGACGCCATCCACAAAGACATTAAGAACCGCCTCAAAGATCGCTATATCACACAAAAACCCTACGGCGGTGCTTACCAGCAGGTCAACATGGACCGCATCACCGGCTTCGGAAACCCCGAACCCTACTGCATCTCGTACGCCGCAGAACGCGGCACCCCCGCGGCCATTCTCATCGAAATGTCCGGCAACCGCGACGATGTACACGCCCTTGTTATGAACACAGACACCGTTGTGGAAATCTGCCTGGCTGCAGTCAAGCAATGCCTGAAAAGAAAATAAGCGCCCTCATTCCCCGGCCCCTTCTCCTGCTGACGGGAGAAGGGGAGACCTACGGGGAAAGCTCGGAGAGAGACGAGTTCGGAGAGGTAACGTACGAACTGGGAGAGTACATGGAATATGGAGAATAAAAACACACCGTCTGCGTTTGAACTCGCAGAGACATGGCTCAACAGCCCTGTGGGCCGGATTCCGCTTCTACCAGAGGAAATGGAGCGCCTGCGTGTCCGGGTCAAAACCGACGAGATCACCCGAACTGCCTGGGCGGACACCTGTGCGGTTGTGGATGAATTTCTGGGAGAAAAACCCGGCCCCCTCATTCCTACTCCCCTGGCAGAATACTACAGCAACCCGGAAGCCACCCGGAACAACAACCGCGCCGCCCGGTTCTGGTCTGGCTGGACCGCTTGCGCATGGAAAGCAGCCGTTGTCAACGATCAACCCGCCCTCGACCGAGCCACAACCTGCCTGA
>JAQCGA010000123.1 GCA_027619145.1 bacterium
GAAGCTGCAGACCGGACCTGTACTACACCCGCATCATTTTTAAACTCAAGTGAAACATCCGACATCGCCACGTACCGCTCGTCGCTTACATATCCAACCAGCATATCGACCTCTCTGTGTATGTTTAAACCAGCAACCATCTTCTTGCACAAATCTGTTCGCAGAAAGCAATAAACGTTCAAAGAATACCGGTGTCAATTCCAAAAAGAAGGGACGAACGCCACGTTCGTCCCAATACGTCCAGAAACAATGATTTCTACACACACGTCCGCGATTCCATTTTTTTACTGAGAGGCGCCGTCCAGATCCAGGATATTGATCCCACCACAATAATTCTGAACCTGATATCGCCTCACCTGTCCCATCTTATGAACCACACCCGCAATGCGATGAACCAGCTCGTTCATCTGCTGAATATCCTTAAAGCTTTCCTCAGAACCGTCCATTCTGGCAAGCATCAACTCCAACCGCGCCATCACCACAGATAAGGGATTATTGATCTCATGCGCGGCCGCTCCGGCCAGTTCAATAATGGCCAGATCTCGCTGTTTTTCAACTTTCAGCCGGTTGGCTTCGCGCACCCGCAACTGCGTCCGTACACGCGCTGTCAGTTCCTTCATGTCAAACGGCTTCCGGACGTAATCATTGGCTCCCAATTCCAACCCACGTGAAACCTCCTCCACGCTCCGAGCATGAGCCGTCATGACAATAACAGGAATCTCCCTAAACTCCGGCGAGGCCCGCATCCGTTCCAGTACGCCAAACCCATCCAACCGGGGCAGGCCCACATCCAGCAACACCAGGTCTGGCCCTTCATCCAACCGGGCAAGGCCCTCCTCACCGTCCTGAGCGGACAAGACCGTATATCCCTCCAACTCCAGACGCTTGACCAGAGGCTGGCGAATATTCAGATCATCATCTACAATCAGAATCGTATGGGCACCAGCACCAATCCCTTCCTCCTCCAACCGATTATGGACCAGCTCCCGAATCTCCTCCGGACCAGTAGAATACCCCATCCAGGTAACGCCTGCTTGCTTCCCCGAATCCGATGCACCGTCCACTTCTGCCTGCAGCACAATCAATGGAACACCTGCTCCATCACGAATTTCCTGTAGCAGGGTCACCAGTTCAAATGCATCCAACCCAGGCAGATCCACACCATTAATCACCAGGTCCGGCAATTCTTTGGCCAATTCCCGGCGTACGGAATTTCCATCTGCACATTGTATCAGCAGATGCGCACCAGAAGCCAATGCGTCCACAAACATCTCCCGTATGTTCTGCTGTGCATTGGCAATCAGAATTTTTGCCATTCTACAATCTCCATCCATCGCAAACCCTACCCGGGAAGTCTAACCAGGCAGGCGCTCAAGGCGTATCCACTCCCCAATAACAGCCGGTCCTCTCTCAAAATCCCGGCGGACGGCACGTCCTCCAGTTCGTAGCCTGCTCGTAAGCATAGGCCAGGTGCAGAATCGTATGCTCATCAAACGGCTTCCCGATCAACTGCAACCCCACGGGAAGCCCATTCGAAGTAAACCCGCACGGCACAGACACCGCGCACAAGCCCAACCAGTTTACCAACCGGGTCATCAATTTGACCGGTTCGCCCCGGTCCAATTCGTCTATCCTGGGAGCGGGCGTCAACATCGTTGGCGCGACCACAGCATCCACGCTCGCAAGCCGTTCCCGGCTGGTTCGTAACAGTACGTCACGTCGGCGCTGGATATCGATCAGGTCTGCCGCCAGCGTACCCGGATCTGCCTCCAGACGAGCGCGCACCCTGGATCCAAACGAATGAGGTGCATCAGCCAGCATTTTTCGATGATACGCAAACGCCTCGGCCCGAAGCAAAACCAGGTTGTCCGGCTCGCGTTCTGCCTCCTCTGCTTCCGGAAATACCATCTCATCCACACCCACACCTAATTCCGCAAGCTGCTCAATTGCCGCTTCTACCAGAGAAATGACTTCCGGATCGGCCCCTTCAAAAAACGGCTTCCGGGCAATCCGTACCTGCATCCCCTTCACATCCTGTTTTAACCTTTCCACAGCCCCTTCTAAGGGCACCGGGTAAGCAGAGGGATCACCCAGTTCTGGCCCGGCAATTGCCTCGTACACAAGAGCCGCATCTTCCACACAACGCACCAGCGGTCCCACGCTGTCCAGCGACCAACTCAGCGGCGTAATCCCCGCCGTGCCAATCCGTCCTGGCGTTGTTTTCAGACCTACAATTCCGCAAAAAGCAGATGGGATCCGAACAGACCCTCCCGTATCGGTGCCAATTGCAGCCGGTGCCAGGCCAGCGGCCACAGCCACCCCGGACCCACTGCTGGACCCGCCCGGCACCCGGTCTTTATCCCAGGGATTCGGTGGGGTACCAAAATAGTCGTTCAGGCCGTGCGGACCAAACGCAAACTCTTCCAGGTTCGTCTTTCCCAGCAGCACGGTTCCTGCCCGAGCCAGCTTTCGAGCAACCGTACACGACGTTTCCGGCACGTATGCTTCGCGTCCCTGTGACCCGGATGTGGTTCGAATTCCCGCCGTATCACACAGATCCTTCAGTGCAATTGGAATTCCGTGCAACGGCCCCAAATTGTTCCCGTTGCGCAACGCCACCTCGGCCGCCTTTGCATCGGCTCGGGCGCGAGAAGCCGTAACGGTGATGAACGCGTGTGTCTCCGCCTCAAATCGCTCGATTCGCTCCAGAAAACACTCGGCCAATTCAACCGGCGACACATCCCCCCTGCGCAAGAGCGGCACCAGTTCAGAGATCGTCTTAAAATGCAGCGCTTGATCCGCCATACGCCATTCCTTTATTCCGCATTGCCTGCCGGTGCCAGGTTCTCCAGACACGCTTCCGGAGCTTCTCGGTACGCCGCAAGAAGCTTACCTAAATCTTCCAATACACGCTCCCGGGCAAAAAGACCATACCGGTAAATATCCATTGGGCCAATCAGCTTAAGATAATACTGATTGCCCACTGTATGCTCCTTCGAACAAGCGCTTGGCTTCTGCGCCGCGCGAAGCGGATCGTCGAATGCATCTGCGAATTCTGTAAGCAAAGGTTCAACGTGCAGGTCTGCAGGAATTTCTGGGAAATGCGCTACAAGTTCCTGAACCGTCATTCACCGCCTCCTTCAATAAGGTACTTTTCTGGAATCGGTTTACGCCCGGCGTACCCTTCCTGGCCATGGTAAAACGCCACACTCGGTTCATCGCTACGCCAGCACAGCTCCACTTCTTTTCCTTCGATCAGGGCAGGAAAGTCTACCAGACCCAGTTTGAAATTCGGGTCCTTATAAGAACACCCAAGCTGTTCAAGTTCTGCAAAAAATTCATTCAGCGTATCAATCATCTTCTTAATTCCTGTGTCCTCAGCCGCAGCTTCGCCCAACTCCTCTGCTTGTTTAAAAAGCCGCTGTCCTGTTTCCTGTATGTCTGAAACAATTCGCCGAACCAGCGGCAATGTCAGGTTCGCCTCCGCCGGGGTATAATATTTCTTCTCTATTTCTTGACTGGCTTCATCCATAACAAACACACTCCTGTTCGTACACACAGTACTCAAACACCTGAACAACGAATACAACTGCCTCTTCAGTCAATCTCTACGCCTCATCATCTATTCTCGCCCGGCGGTAAAGGCATCCAAACGTACCCGTTCGCCGGCCTTCTCGGCAGATGCATTCGCCCCTAACGCTGCCGCCAGACTGTTCATCGCCTCCGGGTACGGGCTGCGCAACAAAGTCTCCTCGCCTGTGCGAATCGCCTGCACAAATGCTCTCGACTGAGACGCAAATGCATTGTCTCCTTCTGGGGCCTCAAATACCGTCTTCCCGTTCTCTACTACCCGCTGGGCGGACCACTCAATCAACGAATCGTCGCACACCACCAGCACCTCGCGGCGAGACACAGATACATTTGTCAACACACGCGACGTGGTCGCATTGGCCACCGCACCACTCTGGAAGCGATAGTTTACGTTATAGACGTGCGGCATATTGATCGGTTCCGGGCCTTCTCCTGGCTTCCGTTCAAAATAAAATGCCGAAACATCGGCAATATCACCCATAAAAAATCGCAACAAATCCACCATATGAATGGTATTTTCCACAAACGAACCGCCGCATAGTTCATATCGACTGGTCCAGTACCGAATGTGTTTTCCACTATAAAAAAGCTGCACCTGAGCGTGCCGGGGTATCCGTTCTGCCAGCATGTCGCGCACCCGTTCAGACGTCTTGTAATACCGACTCATAAACCCTACCTGAGACAACACACCCGCCTTTTGAATGACCCCATTAAACTGTACAGCTTGAGCCATGTCCAGCGTTTGCGGCTTTTCCACAAGAACCGCTATCCCTTTCTCTGAAGCGATCAACTCTGCATCTGTATGCAGCGTGGGCGGCAAACAAATGTACACACCATCCAGGTCCTCTTTTTCGAACATTTCGTGGTGGTCCGTATATACAACCTTTGCCCCGAACGCCTTCGCCTGTTCGTCCGCATGGTCCTTATTGACGTCACAAAACGCCTGCAACACCACTTCGCCGCTTTCAACCAGCGGGGCCAACCCTGGAAGGTGCGCGTGCACCGGAATATGTCCCAATCCGATAAATCCCAGTCGAACAGCCTGTGCCATTTAAACCTCCTCAAGTTCTCGAATTTGCTCATCAGAAAGGTGCACACCATCCGATACAGATACACAAACTTCCAATTCGTCCAGATTCGCCACCCCACAAAGAATCAATCTCACCCTCGGATCCGAAAGCAGGTACCGCAGTGCAATCTTCACAGTCCCCTCTGGATGGCCTTCCAGAAATTTCCCCATTCGCTCCAATTTACCAAACAAATCCTTAAAGCGCCCCCTCTCAATCCACTGCTCCCGCTTGGACCCCAGCAAGCCTCCGTGCAGCGGAGACGCCGCAATCACCGCAACGTTTTCTTCTGCCGCTGTCGGGATCAGTTCCTCTCCGGCTTCCTGCGTCAACAAATCGTATTTGCAAAACGTAATAACCGAAACGAACTCGCCGCTCTCCTTCAGCACCTTCGACATCAACGGAAGATCCGAACCCGTCAACCCAATATGCTGTGCAAGACCTTGCTCTCGAATCTCTAACAGGGCTTCCAGTGTACGCCCTTTGCCAAAAATCCCATCCCAGCCGGCTTTCTCCGCCTCGTGAATCTGAATCAGGTCCACCTTGTCCCGCCGCAACCGCTTCAAACTGGCCTCGAAACCGCGCCACACCGTATCCCGCGTATAATCGAACGGCTCCGGAAAATATCCCACCTTCGTCGCCAGATAATGCGGCTCCTTCACACCTTCCAGCGCCACCCCCAGAATTTCCTCGCTCCGTCCCTTCCCATACAACGGTGCCGTATCAAAATAGTTGATACCCAACTCCAACGCACGGTCCACCATCTGCACACCGTGGGAAACTGGCAGGAGCCCCTCTTCCGGCCGCCCGTAAAACCAGGACCCACCCAACCCAATTTCACTCACGTTCCAGTCCGTTTTCCCAAACTGTCTGTACTCCATTTCATCTCCCTAATCAAGACTACCCCAAAACCGTCATTTCATCTTTTGGTGAAGCATCGTCCGGATGGTTGGATTTTGCGCCAGGCGGCAGGGGGACCGGCCCCTGCAATAGAGGGTCATTTGTTTCCTCCATCCAGCGCTGGAGCCTGCCACGCATCTCGTTTACAACATTGGCCAAACCCGACTCATCCACCACGTTATGCGTCTCATCCGGGTCAAAAATTAGATCATACAGCATCTCCTGATACCGGGGCTTTTCCAACCACCCATGCTCCAGAAGCACACGTTTAGAAGAAACATCATCCACATTCGGAAGCACCGGGCGATTCCGTTGATCGAACCGTCGGATATACTTGTACCTTCGGGTGCGCACACAGCGCTGCGGTTCGTATGCCCCGTGATACGTGACCTCTGCAAACACTTCCTCATGTAATCGGTCGGTCTCTTCGCAAACCAGAGGTGCCAGAGACTTTCCCCGAAGCCAGACAGGCGGCTCAATCTCTGTCACATCACAAACGGTCGGGAACAGATCCAGCAGAGAAACCATCTCTTCTTCTACCTTTCCTCCCTCAAAACCTCCCGGTCCACGCAACACCAGATACACCGCTGTTCCATGATCTGTCAAATTGCACATATTCAACGCAAACTGCAACCCATGGTCGCTGAAGCAGCACACCAGCGTATTCTCCGCCAGACCTGCATGGTCAATCGCATCCAGGATCTTTCCCCAACAATCGTCCATCCGACGGGCAGAAGCTTTGAAACCTGCCATCTCCCGACGGATCTCCGGGTGGTCCGGCAACGACCGGGGTGGAATACAATAGCGCCAATCTTCAGCCGGGTGCGCCTCGGACTCCGGATCCGGAAACGGGATGTGCGTCTCCATCAATCCAACAGAAAGGAAAAACGGCTTCTCGTGTTTCTCGTGAAGAAACGAAAGAACAGCGGGCTCCACATCCTTCGCGTGGGAACTTCGCGTAGAGAGCACGCGTCCATAACCCACCGTCTCATCGTGGCCTTTGCCATTCGTGGCGGTATGCTCAATCCCACACAACACCGTATCGTATCCAGCTGGCCCCAATGTATTCACAATATGCCGCCCGGCATCTTTCAGGCCCCATCCCCGGTGCGCCAGCCCCATCATCCCCGCTTCATGCGCATACTGTCCGGTCAAAAACGCCGCCCTGCTGGGTGAACACGTGGGCGCTGCGGCAAATGCATTTCGAAAAAGTACGCCTTCTTCCGCCATACGCTGCAAATGGGGCGTTGGAACCGCATGTCCATACGGTTCCACATACCGACCCGTGTTGTGCGAGTGCATAAAAATAATGTTCGGCTGATCCATCTTTGCCTCCTCACCATCTTTCAACGCACGTCTCGGTACCACCTGTTTAACCGAACATCCGATACCGAACATGTAAACAGCAGTCGTAGCACCCACATCCACAATACCGTACGGAACACCCCTCCGCGCTTCCAGCGGCGCGTAGAACTACACACCGGCTCATCCAGCATCACAAATCGCCCTTTGCGAGACAGTGCCGAACAGAATTCAGAATCCTCAAAAATCTGCAAATCTGGAAACCCCCGCACGGCTTCGAACACAGACCGGCGTGCAAAAATGCCCTGATCTCCGTACGTAATTCCCAAATACTGTGACCGCAACGTACTCAAAAAAGAAATCAACCGAAACACAGGAGTACCTTCCGAAAGCTTCAACGGAAACCGGCCTCCCACAACCTGCGGCTGCCTCATCACCTCACGAATCAAACCCAGTCCACTCTCAGGCAGAAACGTATCTGCATGCAAAAATAGCAGAATCTCGCCACGGGTAACTTGCGCCCCATAATTCATCTGAAACGCCCGACCTTTTTGTGGAGACAACACCCAGCGTGCCACACCGCTATCTTCAACTACCTGTCGCATCCCATCGCTACTCCCTCCATCCACCACCACAACTTCCACACCTTCTTTTCTACAAAACTGCCTCAGACAGTACCCAATGGTTTCGGCTTCGTTGTAAGCCGGAATAATCACATTGATCTTCACATCGCGCTCCTGACACCACCCGTTCACGCCTCCCGGGCCAACTGGAAGTACTGCAAACCGTAACTGACAAAAGACGCCGCCAGTAGAAACACGGCCAGGACCAGGAGCGGAATCTGCAACACCATCGCATCCATTGCGTAAGACAACAACAACGCACTCATAACCAGTGTCGTCAACTTCCCCCACATATTCGAAGACACCACAATCCGCTTCTTTCCCATCAACAGCACGCCCGCCACCACAATCAACACATCCCGCCCAACCACCACAGCAGCCACCCATGCAGGCAACCCTTTTACAAGTACCAGAACAATCGTAATCGAATCGATGGCCAGCTTATCTGCCAGAGGGTCCAGAATTTTTCCCCACCGTGTGATCTCACCGCGCCGCCGCGCAAAATGCCCATCCAGAACATCGGATGCAACCATCACCATCACAACACAGAACACCCCCCACCGATAGTCCGGCCCTGCCCAGATCATCCACAGCACAGACGGTGTTAGCACCACACGCAAAAGACTGAGCGCATTGGATACGGTCCAGAATGGATTTTCGGGCTGTTCATCGGTTTCTACGGTGTACAAAACAGAACTCTCCCTACAGGTTGCGTTCAAGATATCAATACCACAAGACCCATTGCATCCAGCTCGCAAAATGCCTTCTGAGCCGGGCTCCAGCTGGTTAAATCGTACGCCCCGTCCGGCAACACCTGGCTCCGTGCAAAATTAGCAACCACCGCCGGACAGCCTTCCACTTCGGTCCGCGCAATCTCCGGCACGCCCTTCCATGGAATGGCCAACTGCGCACACCATTTGCCCGCATCCTCAAGATCGTGTACTGTCCAGACCATCCCTGGCACATCGTACTTCGCCATTGCCCGCCAGTCCTGTTCATCCACATTGGGGAAATACAGATCCAATACAGCCCCCCGTGGGTTCACCTCAATCTCATAATACCCGTCACCGGCTCCCAGAAACACCTCGACTGCACACTCATTAAACAAATCCTCATCCCGTTCGGTCTTGGTCACCGGTACCGGAGGTGGGTCAGACACGAAAGACACGTACAGCGCCTCCTCATCCCACAGCGCACGCACATCCAGAAAACTTGCCGACCGTTCTGTTTCCGAACCCAGTAGATGGAACCCGGCCTCAATCCGCTCTGCCAAGGCCCATGCAGAACCGTCTGGCTTCCCATCCAGCGTCGGAGATTCCACAGCACGTTTACAATAATAGATCCGTCTCTGATCCATAAATACTCCGCCTCCCTAAGCTACTTCCTCGCTTCGGCCACAAGATGCTCAAACACACGCGCCCACACCGTACCCGTAAGCCGTTCCGGATGGAATTGCACGCCCAGAATACGACCGTCTTCAGATTCAATCCCTTCAATCAACCCATCTGCACTCACCGCACTCACACGCAACCCCACACCACTCTCCGCAATCGCCTGCACGTGAGAGCTATTCACCTCCTGTTCGCCTGCACCCACCAGCTTTTCCAACCAGGTCCCTTCTTTAATCACCCCCC
>JAQCGA010000124.1 GCA_027619145.1 bacterium
GAAAAGGCGAATCGTACCGGGCGCAGTACCCCGGGTACACCTGGGCGAACTGGTCCAAAATCAGCGCCGCCCGCTCCGCGTACACTCGATCCCCCGTTGCATAATACAGTTGCCCCAATTTCCAGGCCGCATCCGAAAAAAACTCCCGCGCCGTATACCAGCCCTTGGCCCAAAAATAATGTCGGTACTTTTTATCTTTCTCCACGTGCGACAACGATCCAGGTAACGACTTAGGCGGGGCCTCAGATCCTTCCCAGTACGCATATTCCTGTACTTCGCCCAATGCATTCTGAACACGCATCACCCCATTTTCCGGGTACTGCTCATTCGGAAACACCATCTCACAAAACTGGCAGAATACTTCGTCTGGTCGGTCGATCCGCCACGTAATCTGGTTCTCCTCTGCACCGCCCTCACAATTAGGGCACCCCACGAATCGGAATCCAGACCGCGCGGGAATCATTCGCACAATCTCCGCATCCGGCAACGCCAACACCAGCGCCATCTCCTTTTGCAAACGGTCAACATCATCCTTCTCTACATCTGGCCGAAACACAGGCCCTTCACCCGCCATCGCAAGCCCCGGTAGCACCAGCAACACAGCAAGAAGTACAACAATACCGATCAGCATACCCCCTCCAGAGCAGAAAACCCGTTCTACGTTCTTATTGGACATCTTGAACTTCCACCACTTCCTTCGCCCCCAGTTCCAATACCTCTTCTTTTTCGTCCTCAAAAACCCGTACTCGAACTGCGTGATCGCACATATTCCTCACGAACGTTCCGCCCCCGTCCATCGAAGCCACCTTCACCTCACCGTCCGCCAGCAGAGACATCGCCATCTTCGAATACACGGATTCTCCAGATGCCAGCGGAATTAGGTACTCTGCTACGCGTCCGTTGATCCGCGTCGTTCCCGAGAAGACCGGCACAGACCCTTCAAATGTCGCCTCGAACGCGCAGATCTTTCGCCGGGATCCAAAATTGCCCGCACACATGTACTCATCCGTAATCAGACAAACCGTATCTTCAGAAGACGCTGCCTGCACCAGCCGCCTGCCCGGCGTCTCGCCGTGCGCCTGTTCTGGACAAATCAACAAGGTTAAGTCTCCGATCACATCGCCCGTTGCAACCGTTCGGGCACCATCGAACAAACTCAGAATAAGATCATCTGCTACAGCCCGGAAGCTGAACGGCGGGAAATAATGTCGGTTAAAATATTGTGTTTTCCCAGACCCCCGAAACACGATTCCCAGCCGGTCATCCACATTCAACCATCCAGGATGCTCCAGTTTAAACACCACATCCTCGGCCGCTTCCGTCCCTGGGAAACCTTTAAATATCTCCTTCCCGCCCGGATGGTACAGAACTCGACTCCCGTTACAATTTCCCTCTACCAACGGAAAATCCTCATTCATCACCCGCAAAAATCCCTGTTCCAATTTCTCTACCGTACAATCCTTCAACGCCAGCAGCGTTTCCCGGCACAACAAATCTCCGTTCGGCAATGAAGCAAACAGCACCTGCTGCTCCACCGCGCCCTGCGCCCGCCGGTTCACCAGCAGCGCGGAAAACCCCTCGTCCTTCTCCACAACTCGCGTAACCCGCAGGTCGTGGCTATCCGGATGCCCCTGCACCTGAATCCCTGCCAGCAAACTGCGTCGGCTCGGCCCAACTGTATGAATCCCCTCACGCGTGAACGGTAGCGCCATCATATAATTACGCCAGGCCAGAGAGTTCTGCCCCTTGCCGTGCCGGTGAAACGCAAACCCCGAATGCGGAAACACCCGCACGCCCTGAAACTTCCGCTCAATCTCCTCCTGAGACGTCGGCTCCGGTGCGCCCGCACCCATCTGCCGGTGCTTTAAATACGGATGCACGATCCCGGAGATCATCTCAGACTCCTTGATCTCCATCGGATCTTCTACCTCGTGACATTTCGCCGCAATCTCCGGATCAATCAATCGCCCCCCGTTGCTCTCCTGTGTCTTCTCTCGGATCTCCAGCGCCACCCGTTCAAAATAGCCCGCGTCCGGATCGTTCAGAAACAGGTACGCCGCTGCATGTAACGCATGCTGTTCAGACAGATAAAGCCGGTCCATTCCTTGCGTCGGCATCGCAGCACCCGTCCGATCGGTCAGCAACTTGATCCGGTCATATACCGCCTGACGGTTCCAGTGCGCCTGCACAGGTTCCGTTCGTCCGTACAACCGGTAAAGAGACCCCAGGCTCCCCAGGGAGCCTACGCCAGACGCTGTGTATCCGGGGTGCACCATCCCGTGGTTCTCCGCCATATAATCCGGCAACGTCGTAAACGTCTTTCCGGTCAACTTTGAAACCGTCAGGTCCGGCTCCAGTTCTCCCTGATTAAACCGATCCTGTGGAGCTGCACAGGCCGAAAACATCCACCGTTTCGCGTGCTCTTCCCAGGCACCCGCCTGCTCATGGCCAGGCAAAAACAGGTAACACGCGGCCAGCCCGTGCGCCGTCCACGCGTTTTCTTCCATCTGTGTATCTGCATAAATTCCGCTCCGGGGCGGCATCTTGTCAAAGCGCCCCAGATAATCCAGGCAGATCCGCGCCAGCATCAGCCACGTCTCTTCATCCACATATGGCCGCAACATCAACGCCGCCGTTGTCATGTTTGCAATCGTAGGCCCGCATTGGCTCTCCGGGAAAAACCCCCGGTCTCGCTCCCCCCATTTGGTACCCCACGTATTGGGCATGCCCAATCCCTTCGAAGGCCGCACACAGTCCTGCGGCCCGGTATCGTGCGTAAAACACAAATACCGAATCGCCTTGATCACGACCTCACGCAGTTCATCAAGTGAAAGTCCAGTTGCCTGCTCATCGTACTCCGGAGACGTACTCACCACAGCCAGTGCATGTAAGGGTACCGCTGTCTCAATCCCGTACCAGTGCACCCCACCAAAAAAATGACCGCAGTTCGGCCGCGCTGGCCAATCTTCAAAATAGCTCAGCGCAATTGGAAACCACTTCTGCGCAATTCGTAGGTACCGGCGACTCATCTCCGTTTCCACTGTCGGAATCTTCGCACGCTCCAGGCCTGTCGTCATCTCCAGCGTCACCATTTGCCCATCTCTCCCGAATATGGATTCCCATAATCGTCCCCCTCTCCACACTGTCGCGCAGGGGGGAAACAATTTGACCCTGAGACCTCACGCCTCTGGTTCAAGGATATAGATCTCAGGGCCTCTCTGGACATCACTGCCTATACTGGCACTTCCAACCCCAGCATGCTTGCCGCGCGGCCGTAGCAGATTTCTTCCAGCGTATCCGGCTCTACAGGCAGTACCGCTGCTTTCACCCGCGCTGCAGACGGATAAGAAAATGGTGCATGAGATCCAAACACCAGATGTCCGGCCCCACCCTCTTCAATAAAATCCGCCAGTTCGCGCATCCGGCTGATATCGCGGTGCAACACGTAGTGCACCTCCGCCAGAGACAGGTCGAAAAACCAGTTCTCCTCCCGAATTTCTTTCCGCCGCCATAAGGGCGATCCCAGCATACCGCGCGCGTTGGTCACCACCACAGTCGCTCCCGGAACCGCCGCAATCAAATTGGCCACCCGGTTCAAATCCAGGGTTCGCCCCGGGTCCATCCAGTTGCGTTGCCGCGTGTCCTCCATCCGATGCGGCAGAAGCACCGGTAACCCCCGCTCCTTACACGCCCCGACCACACGCCTTGCCTCCGGACCATCCGCCGCAAAATCGTGATATACCGGAAACAACCGCACTCCCTTCATTCCTAATTCTTCATGGCAGCGTTGCAAATCACCTTCCCAACCTGGGAACAGGGGATTGATCGTGGCCATGGGCACCAGCCTGTCCAGATACGGGGCCACATCCTCAGCCAATTTCTCGTTGGCTGGCTGCACATGGCGGTGTATGGATGCCTCAATCTGTGAAACCGCCGCAGCCTCAATGCCTGCACGCTCCAGCCGGGCCAGCAACGTCTCGGGCGTATTGTCTCTCAAAGACCGGAAAGGCCACACACCCACCCATGCGTTCAAATCAAAATACTTCATGCCGCCACCTCCTTCCAGGGCTGCGTGGGTTTTGCGCCTTGCGCCGCCAGGATTCGCTCTGCGTTTCCCCAGAAAATCAAACTCTTCTCTTCATCTGTCAACGTCGCATCAATCACCTTGCCCACACTACCCGTCATCGTCCCATCTGTACCAAACAACACACTCTCCGCACCCATTTCGGTCACAGCCAATTCAATCTGTCCATCGTCCAGGTTGCTCCCGCTCACGTCGCAGTAGAGATTCGGCGAAGTATCCCGCATCGCACGCACCGTATGCTCCCAATCTCCCCCTCCACCAATATGCGCGTGAATTAACATCGCTTCCGGGTACACCTTATTCACATCTGCAAAATGATGCCCGTGTGAAATCAGGGGCTGCTGGTCCAGATGCTCACGCGCTTCTAAATAACCGGCGTGTTCCAGAATACACACGTTGCGTTTTATTGCCAGCTCAATAACCGGGTACACCGCCGGATCATTAATCCGGTACTGATTGTACAGCTTGATACCGATCATTCCTTCATCCAGACACCGGTTGATCTCATCCAGCGCCGCCTGATAATGCCCCGGAATCACATAACACATTCCCCGAATATGTTCCGGATGCCGCTTCAGCGCCCGCAGCACCGCATCGTTCTCCTGCCGTACCTCTTCAGGCGATGCAATTCGACCGCCCGTAATTGGCGAAGAACACCAGAACTCCGTAATCCCCAACATCTCGCCTGCCAGAATCAACTGCTCGCTGGAAATTTGCTCTTCTTTCTCATTGGAGAAGTTCCAGACATGGCAATGCATGTCAATCTTTGGATGGCGCATCCACCCTTCAATGTCCAGACTCATCATTCACACTCCTTGTTCATCGGTGGTCATCTGTCTTTACGTCAAACACATATCTTCTTACAATAGATATTGCATCGGTACCGTATCCTACTCCCGGTCCCACGGAAACACAAACGTTGGCTGATTCACGTACCGCCGCATCCGAATCACCATCCGGCTCCCGGTTCCAGCCGCCAGATGTACTGTAAAAAATGGGCTGTCCAGCGCATGCGTCTTTCCATCCACCTCCACACCCGTCACCTGGTGTTCTGCATAAGCGCCGGCCTGCACAATCAACGTCTGGTCCGCTACAGGACTCACATTTACCAGATTCAGCGTAACCGTATCATCGTCCATCGCCTCCACCAGCGCAGCAACATCTTCCGGAATTCCCGCCCGTCGGTTTATCGGATCAAAATACCGCACCCGGCAGTGTAGCGGTTCCCCGTAGCGCGGCGTCAACCCACCCAGCATCAACTGCGTCAAACAACTGTTATTCGCCGGATTGTACTTCAGCGTATCATCAGACATCCGCGTGTCCGGCGAACTCGTATCTTTCCGAATCCCATCCACCTTCCGGCGGATCGTTTCAAATTCACCTTTCAGCGCCGCAACCGGAAAATCTGTCTGCTCCCCATCCAGGAAATCCAGCCATCCAGAGCGCGGCACAAACTTTAAATCTTCTCGGTCCATAGACCAGTAGTACACATCCAGCGCCCCCTGCTGATAGGGCGTCTCCTTATAACCATACCATCCATCATCGCCATACATATGCGGGTATAACGTCTTCCCGTTTTCCGTCTTTGTATTCGAATTAATCGTATCCAGCATCTTTCGCCACACATCCACGTACTTTCGGTCTCCGGTAATCAACAGCGCATTTCCAAAGCCCGCAATTCCTCTATAAATCGCGTTCCGATCAGACAGCGTCCCGTTCTGCGGCACCACCACGGTAAAGCCCCATCCATAACATCCACCGTACCACTTCCCATCGCACTCCCCACCAATCGTACCATCCAGCCCAATATTGCTCGGAATAATCCCACCGTTTTCCGCTGTACGCTGTGCCCAGGCATCCACGTATTCCAGCAACCAATCTCTGTACTTCTCTTCGCCCTCCACCAGGTACGCATTCAGCCCCAGCGTCGTCGCTGCCAGGTTAATCGGGTGGTCGCCCACCACATCTGTATATTCTTCAAAATGTGCCAGCATCTCCACAAAGTTGCGTTCGCCGTGTGCCGGATCAAACCGGCCCTCTACCTCTATTGGATCCCCAGCCCAATCCAACGCCGTGGCTTTGCGCAACAACGGCCCCCGGCTTCCCGTGAACAAACTGCGAATAATCTTATGCTCAGGATCATAGTTCAGCACCTGCGGATCTTCATCCATATACATTCCCGCATACCGGCGTGCCCGGTTCTGAAAGTGCGAATCATACGGATCAGATAAACCCTGCAAATTGAACACGCACAGGCTCTCTCCGTGGTGAAACCAGTCCAGACTCGCAGGAAACTCTTTGTAAATCATCCCGTCACGCGCCAGCGGCGTCTCCACCGTTTTCGCTTCCGTATACTGCCGTAAATGTCCTTCCCATCCCTGCTTGTACATCTGCAAAATCCGGTCCGGCGCACCCACCGCGTGCAAAATAGGCCAGCCTGCCAGGTTCTCAATCGCATCGTCCGAACCATCGTTCCCACCCCAGCGCACGACACACTTCAAATACCCGCGCTCATCAAAATACCGGCTGTAAAAAAACTCACACGCCCGGGTTTGTGCCCGAATCAGCTCTCGTTCCAGCACCGCCCATTCCGGCGGGGCCACAGGCGTTTCAACCCGAAGCGTCAACTCCTTGGTCCTGATCTTTTTCATCTACCGCTCTCCTTCAATAAAAGAGTCTTCCGGATCTCAACCTCTTTGGGTTTTAGTTTCTCCGAACACAACAGTCACACGATCCCACACCATCCCCGCTTCCGCCGGGCCTGTGATCTGAAGGCCACGCAACGCCAGAATGCGCCGCACAAGATCGGCCATTTCCCGATATCCTTTCTTCATCGCAACCTGCTCCAGAAACGCAAAGCACCGAAAAAACACAGGCAAAATCTCTACCTCTGGATGCGCTTCGAGCAACTGCTCAATCTCCCGCAAATCGGCCTTTGCTTCTTCTACCAGAAGCCGTTTGATAACCATCCACACCCGCTCTACCAGCGCTTCGAAACGTTTCTGCGGATCCCGGAACGCTCCAAAAATTTCCTCCAGCGGAATCTCATCGTATACCTTCTTAAACACAATACGGTGGTATTGGTGCTGTTTTGCCCCCATCTCTTCTGCATCAAACCGATCCGCCGCCGATCCTCGCTCTCCTTTGTGCTCGCGCACCTTCAACGTAGGTTCCGGCACTCCCTTCGCACGAAAGTACCGCGCAAAACGAATCCACATATCGTAATCTTGAGATCGCACCAGCTGTTCATCAAAGCCCCCTACTTTGTCGTAACAGGCCTTTCGGGCCACCACACTTACGCCACACATGAAATTTCGTGTCAACAGCAACCTGCGCAACAGTTCTTCGTCCGGACAATTCTGCACAGCCACCTCGCGGTCGCCTTGTTCAGGCTCCTCTTCTTGAAACAGGTGATACGCCGAATGGGTGAACCCTACTTCTGTATCCTGTTCAAACAGGGCAATATGGCGTTCCAGCTTCTCTGGATACGCGATATCATCATCATCGAACACCCACACATACTCGCCCGATGCGTGTTGCAACCCCAGATTCACAGCAGAAGACTTCCCCCCATTCTCCTTTTCCAGATACAGAATTCGGCCCAGGTACGGCGCCAGAATCTCACGCGTCTTGTCCGTTGACCCGTCATTGACCACAATAATCTCAACCGGCGCGTAGGTCTGCACCAGTATACTCTCCAGAGATTCCAGCAGGTAATGGCATCGATTGTATGTAGGCAAAATAACGCTGACGCTACCGCTCATACGGCCCTTACTTCTCGCCCATCGACTCTCTTATCGCAATAAAAACCAATAAACAGCACATATCAGATACAACAGAACAGATTACTGATACCGCTTTGCAAATGCCGCACTTCCATCCTCACGGTTCTTGCCCACCGGCCGCAACTGACCTCCCCCGGAGACGCCCCGCTCTCGCCCGTCCTTCTCTGGATCCACATACCGGACAAACCAATCTTCCAGCCTGCTTTTCATCTCTGCAACTTTCTGCACCTGCGCAGGATCGTCCGCCAGATTTGCCCTCTCGTCTGGATCGTTCACCAGGTCATACAGTTCATGCGGTCCATCTGGATACCGATGAATGTACTTGCACGTCTCCGTCCGCACCATTCGCGTAAACCCGTACTCGTCATAAATCACCACGTCTTCCCGCCCAACATCGTCCTGCCCCAGAAGTGCAGGCAGAAAACTCTCCCCTGGCAAGTTCCGTCCTACAGGCAGAGGCATCCCCAGATATTCCAGTAGCGTTGGCATAAAATCGTACGCACTCACCATCGCCGGCTGCACATACCCCTCGGGAATTCGTCCTGGATGACTCATCACCGCAGGTACCTTCACCGAGTTCTCATACATATTCAATGGGTATGTCCCGTTGCCCTTGCCCCAGAACCCATGATGTCCACAACTGAACCCGTTGTCACTTACAAAAACCACCAGCGTGTCCTCGCGCAGTCCCCTCTCTTCCAACTTATCCAGAATTCGGCCCACATCCGTATCCATCGCCGTCACCGCCGCAAAATAGCCCTTCAACATCTCCCGGTCACCCAAACAGCGGTCCGTCAGTTCAATCGCCCAGGGATGCCGCTTTTCCTGCGGGCAGGAATCAAACGGGCAATTCTCGTACGAATCCACCACCTCCTGCGGGTGCCCCGTCCACGGGCTGTGCGGTGCCGTATAATGCACACTCAGGTAAAACGGTGCATCTTCCCCCGCGTGTCGGTCCACAAACGCCAGAGCATCCTCCGTAATCACATTTGTCACGTACCCCGGCGCTGTAATCAGCTCCCCGTTGCGCACCATCGGCGCATCGTTATACGGCCCCCCACCAAACGGGTGCGCAAACCAGTGGCTGAACCCATGCTGCGGAATCTGGCTGTTTCCCAAATGCCATTTCCCACTCAACCCACACGTCCACCCGTGCTCGGCCAGAATATCCGTATAGGTCACTTCGTCTTCCAAATAAGCCGCTGCTTCC
>JAQCGA010000125.1 GCA_027619145.1 bacterium
ATGCGATGCAGGTTTCGGCATTCGGGCCGATTGCGCCAGAAGAGTTGAAGAAACTTGCAGAAGGAGAAGGGCTGGAGATTTGTGCCACACATACCAGTTATGACCGGATGCGGGACGAAACGCAGGCGGTGATTGACGAACATTTGTTGTGGGGGTGCAAGTATCCTGCCATTGGCGGGTTACCCCAGGTTTACCGGGAAGGCGGTGCGGATGGGTTTACGAGATTCGCGCAGGAAGCCTCTGAGGTGGCCCGGAAACTGGCCGCTGCGGGGTTGGCATTTGGCTACCATAACCACAGTTTTGAACTGGAGCGTTTTGGAGACCGGACGGGTTTGCAGATTTTGATGGAAGAGAGCGATCCTGATGTGTTTCAGATGGAGATTGATACGTACTGGATTCAGCACGGTGGCGGAGATCCGGCGGCCTGGATTCGAAAATCGAAACACCGGGCGGATTTGGTACACGTGAAAGATATGGCCATGCGCGGGCGAGAACAATTGTATGCAGAAGTAGGTGAGGGCAACCTGAACTGGCCTGCCATTCTGGATGCCTGTAATGAGGCCGGCACGCGCTGGTACATTGTGGAACAGGACACCTGCCAGCGGGACCCGTTTGAGAGCCTGGGAATCAGTCTGAAGAATTTGCAGAAGATGGGATTGAAGTAGGGGCGACCCGATGGGTCGCCTCCCTGCGATGAGTCTGGTCACGTTTCAAAAGGAGTTTGAAACCAGGAGATCGAATGAACGGGTACATCGAGCGCGGGATCGATCAGGTGGATGAGGCGGAGGTGCTGGCATTCGTCAATACGATTCTGGAAGGCGAGTGTGGCCTTCGGGTTCGAGACCAACTCCGGCGATCGATTCAGAAATATTTCGCGGAGTTCAAGCCGGAGGGCCGGTTGTTCGTGGCCCTGTTTCAGGAGAACACACTTCGTGCTCTGGTTGCGGTGGACCGAATCAACGAGACCCGGGGCATTTTGAAATGGATTTTTGTAGCCTCTGGAGACCGGGGCCAGGGGATTGGTTCCGGGTTGCTGGACCGGGCCATTGGGTTTGCGCAAGATGCCGGATACGAACTGCTGGTGCTGGGCACAATGACAGAGATGGAGGCCGCCCACCGGTTGTACAAAAAAAAGGGATTTGTGTTCAAGCAACGCGTGAAGTTCTGGCATCGGCCAATGATGGTATATGAAAAAACGCTGAAGACGAATGGCTCGGATAGAATGACATCCTGAGACGGAGTTTTTGAGGAGCGTACATGAACCGCGATATGGAAAGTGCACTGTCTTTTGAGGGGATCGTCGAATCGGATGATGCGTCGATCTACGAGATCCGTACGAAGGCACCGGGTCCGGAGGGACAGCTTCTGTCTTTGACAGAAGAACTGGTGCTTAACTCACCCAGTGGCGATATTTTTGGGTACAGCCAGAATGCAGGAATGGGCTGGAACCCGGCAGAACTGGGCCGTCCGGAGTTTTTGATTTTGAGCACCATGGGCGGCATTCGTGCGCCGGATGGCAGTCCTGTGGCGCTTGGCTATCATACGGGCCATTGGGAAGTGGGCCTGTTAATGGAAGAGGCGGCACGCGAGATTCAGGCGTTGGGGGGCGTGCCATTTGCCGCGTACTGTAGTGATCCGTGTGATGGCCGGTCTCAGGGAACTACGGGTATGATGGACAGCCTGGCCTACCGGAACGATGCAGCGATGGTGTTGCGCCGTCTGATCCGCTCGTTGCCCACGCGCAGGGGCGTGATTGGGGTGGGAACCTGCGACAAGGGGTTACCCGCGATGATGGTTGCGTTGGCGGCAATGCATACGCTGCCTACGGTGATTGTTCCGGGTGGGGTAACGCTGCCACCGGAAAATGGCGAAGATGCCGGAAAGATTCAGTCTGTGGGGGCACGGCTGGCCCACGGAGAGATGCGGATTGAAGACATACAGGACCTGGGTTGCCGCGCGTGTGCATCTCCTGGAGGGGGCTGTCAGTTTCTGGGTACGGCCGCCACGTCGCAGGTGGTGGCCGAGGCGTTGGGGATGGCGTTGCCGCATTCGGCGCTGGCGCCTTCGGGTGAGCCAGCCTGGTTTGAGATGGCGCGGCGTAGCGCACGGGCAGTGCGTGCGCTACAAACTGCCGGGCATACTACGCAGGACGTGTTGACAGATGATGCGATCCACAACGCAATGGTGGTACACGCGGCATTTGGCGGATCTACAAATTTACTTTTGCATATTCCTGCCATTGCGTACGCAGCAGGGCTGAAGCGACCTACTGTAGAAGATTGGAACCGGATCAATCGTCAGGTGCCAAGGCTGGTAGATGTGTTGCCCAACGGACCTCAGTTTCACCCCACGGTGCGTGCTTTCCTGGCCGGCGGTGTGCCGGAGGTGATGTTGCACCTGCGGCGGCTGGGATTGTTGAAGGAAGAAGCACTGACTGTTTCGGGAAAGTCTGTTGGTGAGAACCTGGACTGGTGGGAGAAGTCCGTGCGGCGGAATGCTTTCCGGAAGGCATTACAAGTGCAAGATGGCGTATTGCCGGAAGATGTGATTATGGATCCGGACAGCGCCCGGAAAAAAGGGCTGACGAGTACGGTCTGTTTCCCCACGGGCAATATTGCGCCGGAAGGATCTGTGATTAAGGCGACGGCGATTGATCCTTCTGTGGTAGGTGCAGATGGCATTTATCGGACTACCGGTCCGGTGAAAGTGTTCACCACGGAGCGTGCGGCGATTGCTGCGTTGAAAGACACTGGGCCGAAGGGGATCCGACCTGGGGATGTGATGGTGTTGATAAGCCGGGGGCCGTTGGGTGCGGGGATGGAAGAGATTGCGCAGATTACGACATCGTTAAAGTACCTGGATTTTGGGAAACACGTTTCGGTGTTGACGGACGCGCGGTTTTCCGGGTTTTCCACGGGGGCTTGTATTGGCCATATTGGGCCGGAGGCGCTGGCCGGTGGACCGGTGGGAAAATTGATCGATGGAGATGTGGTGGAGATTGTGATTGACCGAAACAACCTGGAAGGAAGCATCAATCTGGTGGGGCACGGAAAAGAGACCTTTGGTGCAGAAGAGGGCACGCGTGTGCTGGCTTCACGGGCGTTGCGGGAAGACCTTGCCAGTGATCCGGATTTGCCAGACGATACACGGCTGTGGGCTGCGTTGCAGAATGTAGGTGGTGGTACCTGGGGAGGCTGTGTGTACGATGTGGATGCGATTGTGAAGACATTGGCGGCTGGTGTAGACGCGATGGGGAAAGAGTAGAGGCTGCTGTGGGGTATCCATTGGCAATTCGGAACTGTCGGAAGATTCCGGGTATGGCGATTTTTAACGGAGAATGGTTGCCTGGGCCTGAGATTCCTGTGTTGCAGGACGGCACGGTTCACGTATGGCGGTTTCCTCTGGCGTTATCTGAGGAGGACGTTGCGGGGTTGCGGGCTCGGCTTTCGAAAGATGAGATTACGCGGGCAGATCGATTCGTATTTCCGGAACATCGGAGGCGATTTACGGTTGCTCGAGGTGTGTTGCGTACGGTGCTGGCGCGGTACCTGGCGGTGGACCCTGCGGAGATGTGCTTTGAGTACGGTTCGCACGGAAAGCCGTTTCTGGCTGGGCACGATTTGCATTTTAACCTGTCTCATTCAGGTGGGTTGGGGCTGCTGGCGCTGGTGCGTGGCCAACGGATTGGTGCAGACGTAGAGCAGATCCGCGAAAAAGTGCGGCACGAACAGATTGCAAATCGTTTTTTTTCTTCTGGGGAAGTTGAGGCATTGGGCCGGTTGCCGCAGCCTCAGCGCGTCGTTGCATTTTTTACCTGTTGGACCCGGAAAGAAGCGTATATCAAAGCCATTGGTGAGGGTCTGTCCTGTCCTTTAGATCGGTTCGATGTGTCGGTGGTGCCTGGGGAGCCGGCGGAGTTGCTTTGCGTTCGGGGTGATCCGGGTGCGACTACGCAGTGGACGATGCGGGCGCTGGACCTGGGGCCGGGATATGTTGGAGCAGTTGTTGTGGAAGGAAAGGTTTGTAAACTACAAAGTTGGCAATGGATCTGAGTCAGATATATTAAAAAAGCAAAGAGCTGCCAGGAGGTGATTTTCTGGCAGCTCTTTGCTTTTATGGATTGTTGAATGAAGAACGATTATGCAACGTGGTACCTGGGGTCTTCAATGGTGACTTCAATAATTGCGGCGGCTTTGTTGAGTACGCGTTGACATTCTTCAGACAGGTGCATAAGCTTGACGGTCTTTCCCAGGTCTCGATATTTTTCGCAGAGATTATTGATGGCTTCTAATGCAGAGTGATCGTAGACCCGGCAATATTTGAATTCGATAATTACAATGTTTGCATCTTCTTCGGGGTTGAAGATTTCCTTAAAAGATGTGATGGCGCCAAAGAATAAGGGACCGTTTAACTCATAAACGGTGAGGCCTTCTTCCTGGCGAACTTCGGCTTGAATGCGTTGTGATTTTTTCCAGGCAAATACCAGCGCCGAGATCGCAACACCCGAGGCAACCGCGATTGCAAGGTCAAAGAGTACTGTAATGACCGATACGGCAACGATCACAAAAAAATCACTTTTGGGAATTTTATTCCACAGGCGTAGACTGGTCCATTCAAAGGTGGCGATTACGACAATAAACATGACACCGATGAGTGCTGGCACCGGGATGAGACCGATGCACGACCACAGGGGAGGGAAAACGATAAACGCCAACAGAAAAAGGGCGGAAGATATACCCGATAAACGGTGGCGACCGCCAGACCGGATATTGATCATTGACTGGCCAATCATGGCACAGCCGCCCATACTCCCAAATAGCCCAGAAACCGTGTTGGCAATGCCCTGACCGATACATTCCCGGTTACCATTCCCATCTGTTTCCGTTAACTCATCAATTAACGTCAGGGTCATTAACGATTCGATGAGGCCAATTGCAGCAAGTGTAATACTCAAGCCGAGGATGATCCACAGGCTTTGCAATGTAAATGGAATGCCGGGAATAGAGAAGCTACCTGCCTGGCGGATATTTGTACTTTGAGGAATGGGCAGATTGCTTGCGGCAATTTCATGGCCCCGGGCATTGACTTCAGAAAAGAGTAGACCGTGTTTTTCAACGTCGAAAAGTCGAGTTTTTTCTGCTTTTTCTAATGCTACCATGTTTTGCAGTGTAACAGAATCATTGACTGTCACTGTATCAATTGGCAAAAAGTACGTCATCAGTGTGACGGTGACGATTGCAACGAGCGTTCCGGGAACTGCTTTTGTCAGCCTTGGAAAAAAATGAATGATTGCCATCGTTAACAGAATTAATGCGACAGTAAGCATCATGTTGCCCCCGCCCATCCATTGCGCGGCAATTTCAAACTTATGGGCGGTTTCGTTGAAGGTGATGTGGTGATTTTCTTTTAATTGGCCAAACTGAGCAAGCCCAATCACAATTGCCAGGCCGTTGACAAACCCCAGCATGACCGGGTGAGGGAGCAAGCGGATGAATTTGCCAATTTTCAGTACGCCGCACAGTGTTTGAATTACACCAGACAGGATGACTGCTGCAAACAGATATTCTATCCCATAAAGTACAACAAATGCTGTCATGACCACAGCCATGGCACCTGTTGCGCCAGAGATCATACCCGGGCGCCCACCGATGAGCGAAGTAATGAAACCAACAAAAAATGCGGCCCACAAACCAACAGATGGATCAACGCCTGCTACAAACGAAAAAGCCACAGCTTCTGGGACAAGAGCAAGCGCAACGGTTAATCCTGAGAGCAGTTCGTTTTTTACATTTATATCTCGATTAATCAGTAAATCTATCATTTATCCTCACTTATATACTGTGTAAAAATTAATTAGTAAAACTTCTGAATTGAATAAGCGTACTGCGAATGGACGGTTTGCGTATTGTCTATGGATTAAGAAAAATGGGGGCGAACAGCGTGGCGCGGGAGGTCGACAGGCTGGAGGACAGAGAGTTTCTTGTGGATTTCGAGAATATCCTGGATCACAGTGGGCGGTCGGTTGGGTGCCGGTGCCCAAGAGCTTTGCGCACCACTTCAAAAACTGATTCTTTCTCAAACGGTTTTAAAAGTACAAAATCAAAAGCTTCTAAACGCGAATCGTTCTCTTCTGGTGTCCAGCCGGTAATCAGAACAGTAACAATATCAGGGTCCATTTTTTTCATTTCCTGGCCAACCAGGTTTCCTGGCAAATCGGGCATCCCCAGATCAATCAGGGCGATGTCGTACCGGTTCGAAGCGAATTTTTCCAGGGCCTGCTGTCCGTTGTTAACAGCTTCTACAAGGTGCGTACCGGACAAGATGGTGTGGAGATATCGGCGAACGATTTTTTCGTCGTCCACAACAAGAATTTTCCCCTGGCATTCCTGAATTGGGGTGTTTTCTGGAGGCCGTTCAGCATCTGCCCAAACGGGCAGGCTTAGCGATATTGTGGTTCCTTTAGCGGGTGTGCTATCCACCTCAACACTTCCACCCCAACTGACGACCGTATTGTGAACTGTAGAAAGACCGAGACCTGTACCAATGTTGGCTTTGGTTGTGAAAAAGGGTTCGAATATTCGTTTTCGTGTTTCTTCGGTCATTCCAATGCCGGTATCGCTTACAGCCAGTTTGATTTGATTTTCACTTAGCCAGGCACGGAGGAAGATGGATCCGCCTTCTGGTAATGCATCTACGGCATTAAAAATGAGGTTGACGAGAATGTCGTACAGGCCGGTGCGTGTGCCTTTGACCGGAGGGATGTTATTTTTTATGTCCAGACAGATTTCAACCTGAATTCCTCTGGCTTCTGTTTCGTCCTTCCAGCGAGGGCGTGTGTCTTCTATCGCATCTTCCATCACTTTCTGGACCGGCACCCGCTCTTCTCGCGTTTCTCGCCCGTCTCGTTGTAGTACGGCGCGGTTCAACCGTTCGACCAGCGCTTTGGCCCGCAGTGCGCTTTCAACGATCTGCTGGGCGTGGCCGGCAATTTCTTTATCTGGATTCCGCATCTGGATCAGTTGTGCATAGCCCAATACGCCAACCAACAGGTTGTTGAAATTATGTGCAACGCCCTGTCCCATTTCTCCCAGGGCACGGAGGCGTTCCAGGCGCACGAGTTCGTGCTCTGTTTGTTTGCGCTGGGTCACATCTTCAACCAGCGCTTGCCAGCAGGGACGCCCCTGAATTTGCACGGGCGTCAGGCTGAGGCGGGCGTCGTACGTGGTGCCGTCTTTGCGCAAGAAACGAACTTCATGTTGGTGGAGGTAGCCCTGTGTTCGTGCGATTTCAAGCACCCGTGCCCGTTCTTCTTCGCTAGCATACAAATTTGCCACATTGTTGATTTCCTGGACATCTTCCCGGGTATATTTGCCAGGTTTCATCATGGCTTCGTTGAAGGCCAGCAGGTTTCCTTCTATATCAGCAATACCCAGGCCCACAGGGGTATGCTCAAACAGGGTGCGGTACTTTTCTTTCTCGCAACGCATCTTCGGCCTGTTTGCGTCTGGATTCCAGTGCATCCAACTCTGCAACCCGGCGTCGCAGCGCAGAAAGTTCGCTGAGAAGTTGATCTTTGTTTTTGTCCTGATCGTTCATCGGGTTATCCGAGCTGTAGGCTTCTGCTACGGCTGTTGAGAAATGGGTTAAAAATCGAGTTTAAAAATACTGGGAAAAGCGAAAACGGTCAACAAGATATTTATCTGTACTGCGATGCCCAATGCTCCATGCGCTGGTCTTCGTTAAACATACGCCAGCGCAGAAGTTTTTGACAGCAAGAAAGTACGATGGCTGTATGGGTCGAGTCTGTGGCCAGGTTGTGGTGTTCACCGGGGTCGTTGTGCAGGTCGAAGAGCAGAGGGGGGATAGATTCTTCTGCAAATTGAACATATTTGTACTGAGCGGTGCGCAAGATCCAGAGCAGGCAGCGGTCTGGATGCCAATCTGGATGGGATCGGGTGGCGGAACGAAAGTCTTTTTCGTAATAGACTTCGGATTTGGATTGTACGTTTGAATGGCCCCGGATGTGGCCCAGCAGGCTGCGGCCCTGGAAACGGTCCGGGATGGGCAAGTTCAGGTATTGCAGGATGGTGGGTGCCAGGTCTATGGATTCGGCGAAAAGGTCCAGTTGTTGTCCTCGGGTGGTGTTGGCCTCAGAGGATGGGTCCCGAATGATGAGAGGAACATGCATGGCTTCGTCAAAGATACTTCCTTTGCCGGAGAGGTAGTGGTCACCCAGATATTCTCCATGGTCTGCGGAAAAGATGATGAGGGTACGGTCCCACTGTCCAGCGTCTTTGATGGCCTGGAAGAGGAGGCCCAACGAGGCGTCGAGTTCTGAAATCATGCCGTAATAGTTGGCCTGTGTTTCTCGCAGGTCGCGTTCGGAAACCAGGCGGGGGTTCTGGTGGATGTATTCCAGGTAAGGGTGTTCAGACGCAAGTTCTTGAGGATTCCGGTTGGGAGAAGGCATATCTGCTGGATTGTACATTGCGTGATAAGGCGAAGAACAGATGCTGGGAGGGTGAGGTTTGATGTAGTTGAGGCTTAAAACCCAGCCTGTTTGGCTCTGGTCCTGGATATATTCAATGGCGGTGTTTGTCATAAACCGGCATTCGCTGTCTTCGGTTTTGTACTGGGCAGGAAAGAACAGCGGCAGGTGATCTCCTGGGCCTTCTGGGGGGATGTTGGGTGTGTGGATGGCCTTGTGGTTCAATCGTTCTTCTGGATAGCCTTTTTCGCGTAGCATTTCGAAATAGGCCCTGGAGTCGTATTCGTGGTCCAGAAGCACATCCAGGCCAGGCAAAAAGTTGTCGTAGCTGAGCGTGTGTGTTCGGGGGTCTTCCGGTGGCAAGGTACGTGGATCTACGGCATAGTCGTTGTATCCCATCAGGCCCGGTTCGTACCCCCCTTCCCGCAGGGCGATGGCCAGGTTTTCGTGTGCATCAATGAGCGGGGTCTGGTTGTCCACTGCCCGGGTAGAGCAGAGGTACCGGCTGGTGAAAATGCACATCCTGCTGGGGCCACCTCATCGAGTTTGCACGAAGCAGTTTTTGAAGAGCGTA